>JAEZYO010000790.1 GCA_023419055.1 Pseudomonadota bacterium
CGCGCAGCCGCCGTTGGAGGATCCGGGCGATCCGGCGGCGCTGATCCCCGCCATCTACGGCGCGCGCATCGTCGTCGAAGACGATCGACTCGGCATCCCGCCGCGGCCGCGCACCTCGAACGAGATCGCGATCGCAATCGGTCCTCAGATCATGAGCATCACGGGGCCGTCGAGCGGGGCGTACACGCTGACGATCGCCGGGAACTACCTCACGGCCTACCCGCCTGAATCGCCCACGGTCCCGCCGACCCAGGATCGCCCTGAGATTCAGCTCGTGGTCGGAGGGACCAACCTCACGCGCGTCGACGATCTCGCAACCCTGGAAGCTGGCGAGTTCCGGAGGAGCGGCGAGAGCACGATCGACTTCGCTCTTCCGGTCGGCATGGCTGGTCCGACGAGCCTGCAGCCGCTGCCAGTCCAGCTCCTGGTCAATGGCGTCGCGGCCCCACCCGAGTGGGTGAAGGCGCCATGAACGCGGCGAACGCCGGGTTGCACGCCGTCGTCACCGAGGGCGCCGAGGACCACCCGCGCTCGGTTCGGGCCGTGGTCGGCCGGGTGCGCCTCTTGCTCGAGCGGCGGCGCGCCTGGCTCACCCACCTCGCCGAGGCGGGCGCGCAATCGCTGGTGCTCGACGGTCCCGACGGCCGCGAAGCCGAGCGGCGCTTCTATCTGGAGGAGCCGTCGCTGCGGGTGCTGAACCGCGGGCTCAAGGAGCTCGAGGACGAGCTCGCGACCGATCCGAGCTCGCGGCTCGAATCAGTGGCCGCGACCGTCGGCTTGACCCCGGTCGAGCGCGACGTGCTCCACGTCTGCCTCGCCGTCGCCGTCGAGCCGAGCGTGCTCGAGGCCTGGGCGCGTGTGAAGAAGGGGACGCGCGCGGAGAGCGTCAACGAAGCGCTCATCGCCGAGCTTTGCGGCCGGCCTCTCCCGCTCCTCCCGCCCGGTTCGGCGCTCTTCAGGTGGCGTATCGTGCGGTCGAGCAATGACGGCGCCGGGGCGTCGCTCACCATCGATCCGTATATTCTGCAGCTGATCTGCGGTCGCTACCTGAACGATCCGGCGATCGAGCCGCACCTGGCTCGAGTGGACGCGTGGGAGCCCCTCGCCAACTGGCGCGTCGCAGAGGCCGCGGAGCGCGTGGAACGCGCGAACGCTCGCGGGGTTCGAGTGCGGATGGTCGTGCGCGGGCCGCGCGGCAGCGGGCGCAGCACCTTCGCCGCCAGCGTCGCGAGGCGTTGCGGTGGCGAGGCGCTGTGCATCGACACGACGCTGATTGGCGACAACGAGTGGTCCGACGTTTACCTGCACGCCCAGCGTCAGGCGGGCTTGCTGCAGCAGTTCATCGTCTGGCGCGGACCACACGCCGGCCGGCTCCCGCCGCACGCTCCCATCGCGCCGATCGAGTTCGTGACCGGTGACATCGATTTCGAGCTGCAGCGGAGCCCTTACGCCGTCGACGACGTCGTCAGCATGCCCGAGCTTTCGCTCGACGAGCGGCGCGCGCTCTGGACCAAGATCGTGCCGGAGTCGAACGCGTGGCGACACGGCGAGCTCGACCACGTGGTCGAGCGCTTCCGCCTGCAGGTGGGAGACATCGCGACGATCGGCCTGCGCGGGGTCTCGACCGCGGAGCAGGCGCGGGAAGAGTGCCGCAAGGTCACGCGCGACCGCCTGGGCGACCTCGGGCAGCTGATCAACGCTCCCTTCAAGCGCGAGGATCTGACGCTTTCTCCCGGCCTGAACGCCATCCTGGATCAAATACTGTTCGAGGCGAACGCGCGGGCGCGCCTCTGGGAGAAGCCCGAGCTCAGGCAGCTCTTCCCGCGAGGCCGCGGGCTCGTCGCGCTCATGGCGGGGCCGCCTGGAACCGGCAAGACGATGGCCGCTCAGGTGATCGCGGCCGAGCTCGGGGTCGATCTGTTTCGCATCGATCTCGCCTCGACGCTCAACAAGTACATCGGTGAGACCGCGAAGAACCTCCGCCGCATCTTCGCGCGCGCCACGGAGATGAACGCGGTCCTCCTGTTCGACGAAGCCGACGCGCTCTTCAGCAAGCGCACCGAGGTCAAGGACTCCCACGACCGCCACGCGAACACGGACACGAACTACCTCCTGCAGCTGCTCGAGGATTTCGAGGGCATCGCGCTGCTCGCCAGCAACAAGCGCGACAACATCGACAGCGCCTTCACGCGGCGCATCCGCTACATGCTCACGTTCCGGCTGCCGAGCGTGAACGAGCGGCGCCAGATCTGGCGGCGGCTCATCCATCAGCTCGAAGGTGAAGCCACGGAGCAGCGCCTCGCCGGGCAGCTCGACGCAGCGGCGAACGCGGTCGAGCTCTCCGGCGCTCAGATCAAGCTGTCCGTGCTCGGCGCCGTGATCTCCGCGCAGCAAGCGCGCCTGCCGCTCAGCGGGCGCCACCTCTGCAACAGCATGCAGCGGGAGCTCGAGAAGGTGGGCCTGACGCTCGACTCGAGGGAGCGCGCGAAAATCGAGGCCTTCGATCGCGCCCGTAAGGAGGTGTCGGGCTCATGAAGCCAGGCGCGTTCGACTCTGCCGGAGCGCCCGGGTCCGTGCAGGCGGGCTCGGTCTCGATCGACCGCCTCTCGGTGCGGCTGCCGGGGCAAGGCTCTGCGTTCGGCCGCCGCGTCGTCGAGGCAGCGGTGACGCGTGTCGCGGAGCGGCTACCCGCCGGGCTCGCCGGTGATTTCGCCTCGCTCAAGCTGACGGTTCGGCCGGAGCGCATGAGCGAGGACGGCCTCAGCGAAGCGATCGCCGAGGCGCTCTTGAAAGCTCTCGAACGGAGGCGTCCATGAAGACCCGGATCGTGTCGGTGCAGGAGGTGTCGCATGCCTAGCAGTGGTCTCCGACGCACGCCCAAGTTTCAAAAGGGAGCGCTCGTTCAGCTTCCGCCGTCCCTTTCGTTCCCCGTCCCGAACATCATCCCCTTCCAGTACAACCCCGCGAAGGTCTCGCGTTCGCTCGAGCCGCACCGTGGTTCTCTGCCGATCGAGGACGGGAAGTCGACGAGCTCTGGCTCGTCCGTCGATCCGTGCGCGTTGCTCTCCCCGATGGCGCAGCCGTGCGATCCAGTCGAGAGCATCAGCATGGAGGTGGAGCTCGACGCGAGCGACGACCTCGAGCAAGGCGACGCCATCGCCAAGGAGTTCGGGGTCGCCCCGCGCATCGCCGCGCTGGAGAAGCTCGTGTTTGCTCACGAGGATCTGCTAGGGGCGCTCCTCTCGCTCGTCCCGGGACTCTCGGGCATCCTTCCACCGGAGCGACCGACGGTTCCGGTGGTGCTCCTGGTTTGGGGTATCGGTCGCATCGTTCCGGTCCGCGTCACTCGCTACTCGATCGAGGAGACGCTGTTCCTTCCTTCCCTGCGCCCAATGCAGGCCACCGTGAGCCTCTCACTCGAAGTCATCACCGCGGACATGCTCCGCGGCAAGACGGACATCAGCGTGAAGATCGCCCAGGCCGCCTACGAGCTGCACCGCGTGCAGCAGGAGGCGCTGGCGCTCCTGAACCTCGCGAGCGTCGCCGGCAACGCCAGCGTCAGCTTGAGCCTCAAGATCTGAAACGACGCAAAGGAGTCATTCATGGCTACATTCGATCGCCTCAGCCGCTACGCGAAGCCGCCACTCGAGTCCTACACCGTCGTCGACACGCGCAACCGCGAGGTGCGAGCCCTGCCCGTTCCGGCGCGTTCCGTCGAAACCACGGCGGGGGTGCACGTCAAGAAAGAGGGGCAAAACCTCGATCAACTCGCGAACGGCTACCTCGCCGATCCCCACGGTTACTGGCGAATCGTCGAGCTCAACGGCGCGATTTTGCCGGACGCCCTCGAAGAGCGCGAAACCCTCTTGATCCCGAATCCCGTCCGCTGATGGCCGAAGACGTCCGCGTCCAGATCCTGATCGATTTCCAAGGCGACCAGGAGCTTCAGGCCAACCTGGTCGAGATGGAAGTCTACGAGTCGGTGGACTCGGCGACGACGTGTCGCGCCCGCTTCGCGATCGATATCGACGGCACGAACTTCACGTTCCTGGACGACGATCGGCTGCAGCCGGGCCAGGACCACCTGATGACCGTGTTGATCGTGGTGGACATGGTGCCCACCGTGATCTCGCACGGCATCATCACCGAGCGCCGGCTCGAGATCGCGGACGGCGGAGCGGGCTCGGCGATGGAGCTCGTGAGCACGGATCGGCGCATCTTGATGGACCGCAAGTGCCGAGGGAGCAACCTCGGGCTCGGCCCGGCCGCGGGGATCGTGACGGCCATGCTCGCGCAGTACGGCTTCGTCCCGCAGGTCGTCCTGTTCGATCAGGCGGTGTTCGTTCCGCTGATGAACACGCTAAACCAGGGGATCTCCGATCTTGCGTTGATCCAGGCTTTGGCGGGGCAGCACGACGCGCATTTCTGGATCGATTGGAGCCTCTTTCCGGTCGAGGTGGCGCACTTCGAAGCCACGCCCTCGCTCACGTCGCTCGCCGGGCTCACGCGCACGACGCTGAGCGCCAACGCCGGCGTCGGCAAGAGCACGATGGGCAGGTTCCGGTCTCAGTGGGTCTCCGAGATGCCGAACGCGACCGGCAATCTCTGGCGCGTCGACATCGACAGCGGCAAGCTGGTGGGCGGCTCGGGGCCGTCGGCGACGGTGCCGCGCCTCGGGGACAAGCCCGACGGGCCGGACATCGAGTGCCAGGTGCTGAGCGCCGGTGACCTGGCGGAGGCGACGCGCCGTCAGATCGCCGCGCTGAACGACGCTTCTTGGGTCGTGCGCGCCGAGGCCGAGAGCAGCGTGCGCGCGCTCGGCTCACTCGTGCGCCCGCGTGAGGTCGTGACCGTGGCGGGCGTGGGAGCCGTGGACTCGGGCGACTACTTCGTCGACTCGGTTCGGCATCGAATCTCGACGACCGATCACTTGATGAACATCAAACTGCGCCGCAACGCGGTCACCAGCGGCATCCTCGGATTCGGAGGTTTGTGACATGCACGACGAGGCGATGCGACAGGTTCTGTCCGGCCATCAGGGCAAGTTCTTCGGCAAGTACCGTGGCCTGGTGAACGACAACATGGATCTGCTCGGGCGCGGGCGGCTCGAGGTGATCGTCCCGCAGGTGCTCGGCGACACGCCGGTCTGGGCCCTGCCGTGCGCCCCGTACGCCGGGAAGGGCATCGGCTTCTACGCGCTGCCGCCGAAGGACACGGTCGTCTGGGTGGAGTTCGAGGCCGGGGATCCGAACTACCCGATCTGGACCGGCTTCCTCTGGCCCCCGAACGACATCCCGCTCGCTGGCTTCAAGCCGAACGAGTTCTTCAAGACCGACTCGTTCGCGATCGAGATCAACGAGAACCTGCCGATGCCCGAGCTCACCATCAAGAGCTTGCAGGGCGACGCGATGATCAAGATCACCCCGATGGAGATCACGATGAAGGCGCCGATGGTGACCGTCGAGGGCGCGGGCGGTCGAAAGGTGGCGCTGACCGGTGTCTCGGTGTCGATCAACAACGGTGGATTGGACGTGATGTGATGGCTGGCTTTACCGTCAATCAAGCGATGCAGATTCAGGGCGGCGCGCCGGGCGCGGCCATGGTCGGCGGCAACACGCGAGTGAAGGGCACGATGGGCTTTCTCGGCACACAAGCCGACGTGCTCAGCTTCGCGAACGGCGCGGTCGGTTCGTGGGTGGTCGCGAACACGCGCACCTTCGTCCAAGGCGTGCCGGTCGTTTCGCAGTCGGCGCAGGGCATGGCTCAACCGCCGGGCCCGGTCTCGCCGGTGCCGGTCGTCGTCGTGAGCCCCGACACGCGCATCCGGAGCATGTGATCATGGCCGAACGCATCGACGCAATTCAGTTCCCCGTGCGGATCGACGGCGCCTTCGGACACATCCGACACGAGACCGACTACGAGCGCTACGTCGCCCAGCTGGTCCGTCAGGTCCTGCTCACCGCGCCGGGTGAGCGCCCGCACCGGCCCGACTTCGGCGCAGGGCTCCGGCGCATGGTCTTCCAGCCGAACGACGACGCCACCGCGTCGCTCCTGCAGACGCTGGTGTTCCAGAACCTGAAGCAGTTCCTCGGCAACCTGATCACCGTCGACGAAGTCAAGGTGCAGGCCAACGGGGCCTCGCTCGAGGTCGTCGTCGTCTACACGCTGAAGGCGCGCGGGACGCGCACCGTCTTGAACCTCGAGGTGACGAGCTGATGGCCACGCTCGTCGATCGCGCCAACGCGCTCAGGCAGAAGCAGGACGCGTTCACCGGCATCGACTTCGTTCGCGTCGAGGATCCCTGCGATCAGACGATCCTGCGCATCTACCTGATCACGGACGCGACGCAGCTCGAGCCGCCCTTCGTGGTCGGCGGTTCTCCGGAAGACACCTCGCTCAAGCCGGAAAACATCCTGATCGACAGCGTCACCGATCCGAGCTTGCCGCGGATCCCGGTGGTGGAGATCTTCGAGGACGCGGGGTCGCAGGTTCAGTTCGACCCCACGGTCCAGCGGCACTACATCGAGATCCGGGTGGCCGAGCCGGGAACGTTCGCGCGCTACCGGCTGCGCATCCAAGATCCGCTGGAGGATCTCCACCCCGAGAGCCCGGAGCTCTCGACGTTCTCCCGCATCGACCGCTTCTTCAACGACAAGGTCTTCTCGTTCAAGGTCGCTTGTAACGACGAGAACGACTGCGTGCCGCCGGGGCCCGAGTGCCCGGTGGACGTGCCCGTCGACTTTCCGGTGGACTACCAGGCTCGCGATTTCGTGAGCCTGCGCAACGCGCTGCTCGATTTCGCGGCGCAGCGCTACCCTCACTGGTCGCTCCCGGTCGAAGCCGACGTCGGGATGATGCTGACCGAGGTGATGGCCGCGCTCGGCGACGAGTTTTCGTACATTCAAGACCGGCACGCGCGCGAGGCCTTCCTCGAGACGGCGACCGAGCGCCGCTCGCTCCGCAAGAAGGCGCGCCTCCTGGACTACGAGATCCACGACGGGCGTTCCGCGAGCACGCTGCTCGAGCTCACCATCGACACGAGCGCCGGGTTGCCTCCCTCGAGCCCCTACGTACGAGCCGGATCGCGGATTTCGGCGCTGTCCGAGAGCGGTGAGGCGGTGCCCTTCGAGATCGGTACGGGGCTCTTCGATCGAGTCGAGCAAGGCGACGAGCTCGTCAGCCGCGAGTACCCGGTGCGCGTGGGATGGAACGCGTCCCGGCTCGAACCGTACTTGTTCGACGACAGCCAGGCTTGCCTCGAGGTCGGCTCGACCGAGATCTTCTTGATCGACAAGATCGAGGGGCTGGTCCAGGACACCGAGCTTCTCGTGACCGATCCGGACTCCGGCGATCGGCCGCGGGTGATGCTGCTGCGCACCGACCCCGAGGATCTCTCGGTGCCCGCGCGGAGCCACTTCGTCCGCATCACCTCCGTCGACTTCATCGTCGACCCCTTGCCGGACGTTCCCGTCACCGTTACCCGCATTCGCTGGGACGCGCGGGATGCCTTGCCGTTCCAGATGGACCAGAACGTGCTCAAGGTGTCCCTCAACGTCGTGCCCGCCACGGCGGGCCAGACCGTGGCTGAGAAGTTCGCGGTGCGTCCGGAAGGGCTACTCGCCGACGAGGTCCTGGTCGCCGTCGAGCGCGAAGGTCCGCAGAAGCTGCCGAGCGTGGAGCGCGAAGGGACGACCCTCGATGTCGAGGCCAACGAGCGCCCCTCCATCGTCCTGCTCGGCCTGCCGGGCACGGAGGCGCACGGCCTCGGCTTCCTCGGGAGCGAGCTCCGCAACACGACCCCGGAGATCGAGGTCGTCGAGGACACCACGCAGGGGAACGCCTGGAGCTGGGTGCGATCCATCCTGGACGCGCTCCCGGGGCGCGAGGTCTTCACCCTCGAAGACGGCGTTTGGCGCAGGATCCGCGGGTTCCGGAAGATCGGCGGTGAGTTCGTGCACCGCGACTACGCGACCGGCTCCGGCTTCACCGTGCGCTTCGGTGACGGCGAGTTCGGGCGTGTTCCCGCCAACGACAGCCGGTTCATCGTGCGCTATCGCACCGGGTCCGGCGCGCGAGGCAACGTGCCGGCTGGCTCCATCAACGTCCTCTCCGAGGACTTCGCCACGCAGTGGTGGGTCACCTCCGCGCAGAATCCTCAGGCCGTCACCGACGGCGTGGATCCGGAGAGCGCTCGCGAGATCCGGCTGCTCGCGCCGGAGGCGTATCAGTCGGACGTGCTCTTCGCGCTCCGTCCGTCGGACTACGGCAGGCAGGCGCAGCGCTTCGACTTCGTGCAGCGCGCGCAGGGCACGGCGCGCTGGACCGGGACCTGGCCGTCGATCTTCGTCTCGGCGGATCCCTTCGGCGCGGCCAACCTCTCCCGTGAGCAGCGCGACACGCTCGAGGCCTGGATGGATTGCGTGCGACAGGCGGGGCGCGAAGTCATCGTCCGCGAGCCCCAGACCATCGGCATCGATCTGGTGATCGTGCTCTGCATCGAGCCGACCGCCTACGCGGCGCACGTCCTCACCCAGGCTCAAGAGTTGATGCTGGGTCGCGGGCTCGACGGTCGACCCAAGGGCTTCTTCCACCCCGACAATTTCAGCTTCGGGACGCCGCTCCGCCGTAGCGCGCTCGAAGCCACGCTGCAGGGGATCCCCGGCGTGCAGTCCGTACGTCGCATCACCTTGCGGCTGCGAGGAGCGCAGCGCTTCCGGATCATGCGTGAGCTCGTGCTCAAGGTCGGACGCGATCAGATCCTGCGTCTGGACAACGATCCCCTGCGCCCCGAGCACGGCAGCCTGCGCTTCGTGACGCAAGGGGGTGCCTGATGCGATCCCGTGAGGAGATGCCATGAGCTCGTCTTGTCCGTGTGATACGCCCCCTCCCGAGCGGCTCGAGATCGCTGCCGGCCTCGACGCGCTGCCGCGTCAGACGCGTGTGTTCTCGAACGTGCGGCAAGCGCTGCTGGCCGGCATTTCGAAGCAGGAAGCGCTCGCCAACTGGCGCTCCCGTGGAG
>JAEZYO010000833.1 GCA_023419055.1 Pseudomonadota bacterium
GCCCCGGAGAGACCCCAACCAAAATGAACGCCGAAAACACCAGCCGTACCACCAGCATGCTCGCGCACTCAGCAAGTCACATGCCGCGGCGGGCGTCGGGTTCGAAGGGCGCTTTCAGGCCGATAGAAGGTCAAAGTGTCGCTGTTCCGCAACAGTCCGAACCGTGCCCCGCGTGACCTCCCGTTCATGGCGCAAGCTCGCGAACCCGTGTGTTCCAGGAGCGAGTCCGAGCCACTGAAATTTTTCGCGCCCGGCACTCAATGAACGATTCCCGCGCTACGCGGTTCCCTGGCATGATGAGGTTCATGAGGGCACCCGTGGCAGGGGACTCCTTGTCCCGCTGGGTAACGGGTGATGGCCAACGGATCCTCGACGTCCTCATGGGCGAGGCTCTCGACGTCGTCGGCATCGTGGACCCCGAGCTCGACGTTCGCTATGTCAACTGGACCGTCCCGGGTTTGACGCGCGAGGCCGTGGTCGGGAAGAGCGTCCTCGACCTGGTCCCCCCCGGCTACCGCGACATCGCGCGGGACACCTATACGGCCGTGCTCCGGACGGGGGCGGGCACGCGCTTCGAAACGATCTACGCGGACTCCGACGGCTTCCACATCTGGGAGGTCCACGTCGGGCCGATCCGCTTCGAAGGCGAGATCATCGGGCTCATCGTCATCTCGAGCAACGTCACCGAGCGGCGCCGCGAGCAAGCCGACCGCGATCGCTTCTTCTCGCTGTCGCTCGACATGTTGGCGGTCGTAAGTCCAAACGGCTGCTTCAGGCGAACCAACCCCGCCTTCAGCGAGGCGCTCGGCTACGATCCGAGCGAGCTCTGCGCCAAGCCCTTCATCGAGTTCGTTCATCCCGACGATCGCGCCCGAAGCACCGACGTCTTCTCGGACGTGCGAGGCGGCACTCGCATCACCGACTTCGAGAACCGCTACCGGCGCAAGGACGGCGAGTATCGCGTCTTCTCCTGGCGCGCGACGGTCGATCCGATAACGGGCGACGTCTACGCCGTGGCTCGAGACATGACGGCTCAGCGAGCAACGGAAGCGCTGCTTCGCCAAGCGCAAAAGATGGAGGCGGTGGGGCAGCTCGCCGGGGGCGTTGCCCACGACTTCAACAACCTCCTCCTGGCCATGCTGGCGAACGCGGAGCTCGCGCTCGCTACGGTGGAGCAGGGCTCGACCGCCGCGGAGTGCCTGGGAGAGATCGAAGCCGCGGGGCGTCGCGCGGCGGATCTGACCAATCAGCTCCTCGCGTTCAGTCGCCGCCAGCCGTTTCGCCCCGTCGCGGTGGATCTCAATCGACTCGTCCGCGGCTTGATGAAGATGTTGCGCCGGCTGCTCCCCGAGAACATCTCCATCGAGCTCGTTCCCGAGCACGACTCGGCGGCCGTGTACGCAGACCCGACGCAGCTCGAACAGGTCATCGTGAACCTTTGCGTCAATGCCCGAGACGCCATGGAGCGCGGCGGTCGACTGACCCTCCGAACCCAAAATGTCTCGTTCGAAGACGGCTACTCCGAAATGCGAGCCTGGGCGAGGCCCGGGAAGTACGTGCTCCTGAGCGTCACCGACACCGGCGTGGGCATGACTGCGGAAGTCCGTGAACGGGCGTTCGAGCCCTTCTTCACGACCAAGGGCGCGCAGCGTGGCACCGGCCTCGGCCTGTCGACCGTCTACGGCATCGTGCAAAAGCACGGTGGGCTGGTCCACGTACAAAGCGAGCTCGGCGGCGGGACTACGGTCGAGATCTATATCCCCGTCGCCGCTCGGCTGGCGACCGACTCGGACGACAAGGCGGAATCTCGGCCCCCACGAGGCACTGAAACGATCCTGATCGCCGAAGACGAGGAGCGGGTTCGAGGGGCGCTGGTTCAAGTCCTCCAAAACGCGGGCTATCGCACGCTGGCGGCGGCCGACGGCGCCGAGGCGATCCGACTACTTCGCGAGCATCAGGAGCCCGTGCACCTGGCTCTGCTCGACGTGGTCATGCCCGAGCTCGGAGGGCCGGAGACGTGGGTACGACTCTACCAGCTGCGACCGAACCTCCGCGTGCTGTTCACGTCGGGCTACGCCGACGAGCGTTACCTCGCCCTTCTACCCGCGAATGCGGAAGTCATCGGCAAGCCGTTTCGAACGGAAGAGCTGCTGATCAAGATTCGCAAGAAGCTCGACGAGGAACCGCGCACGCCCGAGCAGTGACCACGGCTTCGGCGGCCTCTCACTTCTTCTTGCCGCCGTCTTCCTTCTTCGGCTGCGGCTTCGGTTCGGCCTCGGCGGGCGCGGCGGCGGGCTTTTCTTTGCTGTCCTTGCCGTCCTTGCTCGCCTTCTCGGCTTTCTCCGGCTTGTCCTTGTCGGCGCCCTTGCTCTCGGGCTCCGGCTTGCATCCCCCGCCCGCGCACTTCACGTCACACGTGGCGTTGGCGGCGCAGTGGGTGGCGCACTTTCCGCCGCTGCAGTCGACGTTACAAGTGGACTTCGCGGCGGCGTTCGTCTGGCAATCTCCGCCGGCGCACGTCACGTTGCAGGTCGCGCCGGGGCCGCAGTGCACCTTACAATCACCGCCCGCGCAATCGAGGTTGCACGTCGCGTCCTTGCCGCATTTCAGATCGCAACCACCGCCTTCACAGCGATGCTCACAGGCCTGCCCCTTCTCACAGGCGTACTTGCACTTGCCGTCTGCGCACTGCGCGGCGGCCTTGTCGGCTTTGTCCTTGCCCTTCTCCTGATGCGGTGCGCTCTTGGCCGTCATGCTGGGCGTGCTCGACGGAGCGCTGTCCGAGGTCACGGGCGCGTCCGAGTCCTTTTCGATCGCGGAGGACGCAGTGCCGGTCGTCTCGGAGTCCGAGCTACCCGTGCCGCGACTCGCGCTATCCGCGTCGTCCGCCGACGAACTGCCGGAGCCGGCACCAGCCTTGACGCTACAACCAGCGGTCACGGCGACGACGAACGAAAGGATTCCTGCGCTGAGATACGAACGACTCATGCGAAACTCTCCTCTTTGGCGAGTGAGTGGTCCCCGAGCGCACCGATTAGCAAGATCGACGGTGCCGAAGTGAGGCCATGTCGTCCGTGGTGCGAGTCGTTCGCGCGTCCTACTCGATGCGAAGATCGTCGTTTCGAGTCGGCGTTGGCTCGCAGAAGGGCGCACTCCTGATCTCGAGCAGACGATCACGTCCGCTCCGCTTTCGTTAACCCTTGGGTTCTAGCGCCCCCCGACCCGTCTGCGGTCCGCGCTCCAACGCGTAACCCAAGGGAAACCGTTTGGACACGATCATCGGTGTTCTTGGTCCGTTACGACCTCGGGAGCATGGATGATGAAGCGACGTGACTTCTTGCGAGCATCGGCGTTCGGAGGTGCTGCCCTGCTCGGACCCTCCGTCTGGACTCGCCGAGGAAACGCGGCGCCATTCGGTGAGATCCCCCTCGCATAGGGCAAGCTCGATGCTTCCCGAGAACCTCAGAGCGGAGAACGTGCTCGAGTGCTTCCTCGCTGGCGGCGTGACCCCTTGGACGTCCCTCTACTGCGTCCCCGGTCGAGGCGAGACCGATCAAACGTTCGCCTACGCGCAGTACTCCGGGATGATCGAAGGGGCCGAACGGTGCGGCGTCGAGAACGCCGAGTCCAACCCGCTTACTTTCTTCGCGCAAGACTCCGCGGGGCACGACGTTCCTTCGGACCGTCCATGACTCGGTTGCTGGGGGCGGCCAGACGTGCTCCAGCGAGCCCGCGTCGTCGTGAGTCGCCACGGGTTCAACGTGCACGAAACGGCGATCCCTTCGACGG
>JAEZYO010000797.1 GCA_023419055.1 Pseudomonadota bacterium
AGCGCCCCGACGCCGAGGCGGACGACGACGAGAAGGAGTCGGGCAAGGACGCCCTCGCTCGCTTCGCCGTCAACCTGAACGAGCGCGCGGCAGCCGGCGAGATCGAGCCGCTGGTCGGGCGCGACAAGGAGCTCCGGCGGGCGATTCAGGTGCTCTGCCGTCGCAAGAAGAACAACCCCCTGTTCGTCGGCGACTCCGGCGTGGGCAAGACGGCCATCGTCGAGGGCTTGGCGCTCAAGATCGTCAACAAAGAGGTGCCGCGGCTGCTCGAAAACGCCGTGATCTTCGCGCTCGACATGGGGTCGCTCGTGGCGGGCACGCGCTTCCGCGGCGATTTCGAGAACCGCGTGAAGGCGGTGCTGAAGGATCTCTCGAAGCACGAAGGGGCGATCTTGTTCGTCGACGAGATGCACACCGTGATCGGCGCGGGCGCGGCGAGCGGCGGCACGCTGGACGCCGCCAACCTGCTGAAGCCGGCGCTCGCGAGCGGCAAGCTGCGCTGCATGGGCGCGACCACGTTCGAAGAGTTTCGCACGCACGTCGAGCGCGATCGCGCCCTCGCGCGGCGCTTCCAGAAGATCGATGTGCTCGAGCCCAGCGTCGACGACACGATCCGCATCCTCAAGGGCCTGAAGTCTCGCTACGAGGAGTTCCACGGCGTCACCTACACCGAGGGCGCCATCGAAGAAGCCGCGAAGCTTGCCGAGAGGCACTTGCACGATCGCAAGCTGCCGGACAAGGCCATCGATCTCCTGGACGAGGCGGGAGCGGACGCGAAGCTCGAGGAAGAGGGCGAAGGCATCGTGGTCGGGGTCGAGCGCATCGAGGCCGTCGTGGCGCGCATGGCCCAGATCCCTCCGCGCCAGGTCGCTTCGAGCGACAAGACCGCGCTCAAGAACCTGGAGAACGATCTTCGCGGCGTCGTGTTCGGGCAAGATCGCGCGTTGAAGGAGCTTTCGACGGCGATCAAGCTGTCGCGCGCCGGGCTGCGCCCTCGCGAGAAGCCCATCGGCTCTTACCTCTTCACGGGGCCGACCGGCGTCGGGAAGACAGAGGCCGCGAAGCAGCTCGCGAAGACGCTCGGCATCGAGCTCATCCGCTTCGACATGAGCGAGTACATGGAGCGTCACACCGTCTCCCGGCTGATCGGCGCGCCTCCCGGCTACGTCGGTTACGACCGTGGCGGTCTCCTCACGGAAGCGGTTTCGAAGACGCCGCACGCGGTGCTGCTGCTCGACGAGATCGAGAAGGCTCACCCGGACGTGTTCAACGTCCTCCTGCAGGTGATGGATCACGGCACCTTGACGGACAACAACGGCAAGAAGGCCGACTTCCGCCACGTCGTCCTGATCATGACCAGCAACGTTGGCGCGCAGGAGCTCGCTCGCGGGATGGTCGGCTTCGGCAACCGCGACGACCAGAGCAACGAGGATCTCGCGATGCGGAACACGTTCAGCCCCGAGTTCCGAAATCGGCTGGACGCGCGGATCCGCTTCGATCCGCTCTCTCCGGAGACCATGCAGCGCGTGGTCGACAAGTTCGTGAAGGAGCTCGGTGAGCAGCTCTCCGAGCGCGAGGTCACGGTCTCGCTCACGGAGGCGGCGCGCCACTATCTCGGAGAGAAGGGCTACGACAAGCACTTCGGTGCGCGCCCGCTCGGCCGCCTGATCCAGGACGAGATCAAGCGGCCGCTCGGCGACGAGCTCCTCTTCGGAGAGCTCGAGTTCGGCGGCCACGTGACCGTCGACTACCGCGACGGCGCCATCAAGTTCGAGATCATGGGCAGGCCGCCCAAGCCTTCTCAGCAGTCGGGCCCGAAGCTCCTCAACTAGGGACCGGAAGAAGACAGGGTCGGGTGACGGTCGAGCCGCGCTACGAGTTCTGGATCGATCGCGGCGGTACCTTCACCGACTGCATCGGCTACGATCGGACGACGGGACAGCTCAGCGTCCTGAAGGTGCTGTCGTCCGATCGGGCGCCCATGATAGGGATCCGGCGCCTGTTGGGGCTCGAGCCCGACGCGCCGATCCCGCCCTGCGAGGTTCGCCTCGGGACCACGCTCGCGACGAACGCGCTGCTCGAACGAAAGGGCGTTCGCTCGGCGCTCGCGATCACGCGCGGCTTCGCGGATCTGTTGCTCATAGGCGATCAAACGCGACCCGATCTCTTCGCCCTCTCGATCGAGCGGGAACCACCCCTACCCGAAGGAGTGATCGAGCTCGACGCGCGCCTCGCGCCGGACGGGGCCACCACCGTGCTCCAGCCCGACGCGACGGAGCTCGCGGACGTGCTGGCTCGCTGGGGCGCGACCGGGATCAAGAGCCTCGGCGTCGTCGTGATGCACGATCACGCCGCCGGAGTCCTCGAGCGCCCGATCGCCGAAGCAGCGGCTCGCGCGGGCTTCGAGTTCGTGAGCCTCTCGCACGAGCTCTCGCGCGAAGCGGGCTTCCTGGCGCGCGCCGAGACGACGTCGCTCGACGCGTACCTCACTCCCCTGCTCCGAACGTACCTCGCGGCGCTCTCGAAGGAGCTCCCGGGCTCGACTTTGCGCTTGATGCAGTCGAGCGGAGGCTTGACCGACGCCGAGCGCTTTCGCGCGCCGAACGCCATCCTTTCGGGCCCCGCCGGCGGCGTGGTGGCCGCCGCGCGCATCGCGGAACAGGCGGGCCTCAGCCGGGTGATCGGCTTCGACATGGGCGGGACGTCGACCGACGTCTCGCGCTACGGCGGCGAGTACGAGCTCGGCTACGAACGGATGATCGCGGGCGTGCGCGTGCGCGCGCCGAGCCTCTCCGTGCACACCGTCGCGGCGGGCGGCGGGTCGATCTGTCGCTTCGACGGGACGAAGTTGAGCGTCGGGCCGGAGAGCGCGGGCGCCGTCCCCGGGCCGCTCTGTTACGGAAGGCCCGAAGCGCGTGAGCTTACCGTCACGGATCTGAACCTGCTCCTCGGGCGCATCGTCGAGAGCGCGTTTCCGTTCCCGCTCGCGACGGATCGCGCCCGCGCCGCGCTCGAGTCCCTCACCGCCGAGGTACGGGCGAAGGGTTACGACTACTCTCCCGAGGCCCTCGCCGAAGGGTTTCGAGCCATCGCCGATCTGCACATGGCGGAGGCGATCCGCGAGATCTCGGTCGCGCGCGGCTACGACGTCCGCGACTACGCGCTCGTCGTGTTCGGCGGGGCCGGAGGCCAGCACGCGTGCGGAGTCGCCCGGCGGCTCGGCATCGAGACCGTCGTTTTCCATCCGCTCGCCGGGGTGCTCTCGGCGTACGGGATCGGACTCTCGGACGTCACGTTCCACGGTGAGCGCGAGGTGCGCGGCGCTCGCGTTCGGCCTTCGAGCGCCACCGATCTCGAGCCGCTGTTCGCCGAGCTCGAGGCGGAGGGGCGGCGCCAGATCGGAGCCGAAGCGCGCGACGGAGCGCTCCGGATCGCTCGGCGAGTCGACCTTCGATACCTCGGAACCGAGACCGTGCTGACGCTCCCGGTCGCGAGCTTCGACGAGCTCGCGGCCTCGTTCGACGCCGAGCAGCTCCGCGAGTTCGGGCACGATCGGCCCGACCACCCGATCGAGCTCTTGGCGGTCAGGGTCGAGGTCGGACGGCACCGCGAGCTTTCGACGAGCTTCGAGGCGCCCGCCAGCGGGCCCCCGCGCGGCCCGAAAGAGCACACCCGCTTGTTCTTCGGGGACGCCTGGCTCGAGCAAGTGCCCGTCTACGAGCGCAGTGCGTTGCCACGAGGAGCGACTCTCCAGGGGCCTGCGCTCGTCACCGACCCGACCGGATCGATCGTGATCGAGCCGGGCTTCGACCTCGACGTCGAGCCCACCGGCCTCCTCGTGCTGCGAGCCCGAGGAGCGGCCGCGCCACTCGTCGACAGCAGCGCCGAAGAACGACCCGATCCCGTCACGCTCGAGATCATGAGCCACGCCTTCATGGCCATCGCCGAGCAGATGGGTCAGGTTCTGCGGCGCACCGCGCTCAGCACCAACATCCGCGAGCGGCTCGACTTTTCCTGCGCGGTCTTCGATCGCCACGGCGGGCTCGTCGCCAACGCCCCACACATCCCGGTCCACTTGGGAGCGATGAGCGAGTCCGTTCAAGCGGTGTTGCGAGAGCACCCGGAGCTCGAAGCCGGCGACGTGTACGTCACGAACGACCCCGCGCGGGGCGGCTCGCACTTGCCCGACGTCACGGTCGTCGCCCCGGTCCACGACGGCGATCGTACGCTGCGCTTCTTCGTGGCGAGCCGCGGACACCACGCCGACATCGGCGGCATCACCCCGGGCTCGATGCCGGCATTTTCGCAGAGCCTCGCCGAAGAGGGCGTCGTGCTCTCGGGCGTGCGTCTCGTGCACCGCGGAAAGCTCGATCGCGAGGGCCTCTTCGAGAAGCTCGCGAGCGCGCGCTTTCCCGCCCGCCGCCCGCTCGAAAACCTCGCAGATCTTCAGGCGCAGGTCGCGGCCGTGCACGTGGGCGGCGAGCTCTTGCGGCGGCTTTGCGACGAGAGCGGCCTCGAGCTGGTCGAGCGCTACATGCAGTTCGTCCAGGACGACGCGGCGCACCGAGTGCTCGAAGCCATTCAGAAGATTGGTCTCGGAGAGCACCGCTTCGAAGACGCGCTCGACGACGGCACGCCGATCAAGGTCCGCCTCGAGGTCCAGCCCGAGCGGCTGTCGATCGATTTTTCGGGGTCGGGTCCGGCGCTCACGGGGAACCTCAACGCGCCTCGCGCCGTCACGCTGGCGGGGGTGCTCTACTTCCTGCGCGCGCTGGTCGGTCACAAGATCCCGCTGAACGGAGGCTGCTTGCGGCACGTCTCGCTGTTCGTGCCGGAAGGCAGCGTGCTCCACCCGCCGCCCCTCTGCGCCGTGGCGGGTGGGAACGTGGAGACTTCCCAGCGCGTGGTTGACGTGCTGTTGGGCGCCGCGCGCGCCCTGGCAGGCAGTCAGGGCACGATGAACAACCTGACCTTCGGCGACGAAACCTTCGGCTACTACGAGACCATCTGCGGCGGCGCCGGCGCCGGCCCGGACTTCGACGGGGCGTCGGCGGTGCACACGCACATGACGAACACTCGCATCACCGATCCCGAAATCCTCGAGCGCCGCTTCCCGGTGCGCCTGATCGAGTTCTCGGTGCGGCGCGGCACGGGCGGTGAAGGGCGGCGACGCGGCGGCGACGGCGTGGTGAGAGAGTTCGAGTTCCTGCGGCCGCTCGACGTGTCGCTGCTCTCGGAACGTCGCGAGCGCGCTCCTTTCGGCCTCGACGGAGGTGGCTCCGGCACGCCGGGCAGGGCCCTCTTGAACGGAAAGGTGATGCCTGGGAAATTCGCGGTTCGGGTCGAGCCCGGGGATCGCCTGCGCATCGAGACCCCAGGCGGCGGCGGTTTCGGGAGAGCCTCCTAGCCGTGCTCGAGACCGAGCGAACGCTGCTGCGCGAGTTTCGATCCGGCGACTTCGCCGACGTGCACTCCTACACCTCGGATCCGGAGGTGCAGCGCTACTGGCCGGGCCACGCGTACACCGCCGCCGAGACGCGCGAGTTCTTGGCCGGCTGCGCCGACGACAGGCGTCGCCTTCCCCGCATCCACTATCGCTTCGCGATCGTGCTCCGCGAGAGCACCAGGGTGATCGGAAGCGCGGCCATCGAGGACATCCACCACTCGCAGGGCGGGGGCACGCTCGGCTACGCGCTCCATCGCGAATTTTGGGGGCGCGGCCTGATGACCGAGGTGGTGGAGCGCGCGCTCGGCTTCGCCTTCAAGGACCTGCGGCTGCATCGCCTGATCGCGCTCTGCAACACGGCGAACGCCGCCTCCGAGCGGGTCCTCCAGAAGTGCGGCTTCACGCGCGAAGGCACGCTCCGCGAGCATCAGCGCGTCGGCGCCGAATGGCGAAGCTCACACCTCTACGCGTTGCTCGACCGCGAATACGCGGAACGAGCGCGCCAGCGTTGAGCTCGCTCGCTCAGGGCGCGGCAGCGGCGGGCGCGCCCTTCGGCTCGGGCTCGCTCTTCGGCGGCTCGCCTTGCGGCTCGAGCGCTGCCTTGACCTCGAGCGCGAGTGCGCAGCTGTTCACCTGACGCTGCTGAGCGGCGTTCACCAGCGGATCTTCGATGGGGCGCTTGCCCACCGGCACGAAGGTGCCGCCGGCTTGGGCGCGAAGCTTCAACAGCGGCTCGTTGTTCTTGAGATCCCAGATACCGACCCGAGCGAAATGCGCCGTGCGCTGCACCCGCTCCGACGCTGTCTCCCCCGCGTCGGGGATTTCGGGAGGGAGCCCCCCGGCCGGGTCTTCGTCGAGGACCAGAGTGAAGTACCGCGAGCGAGCGAGGACCTTGGCGGCGATGGGGACGTCATGATCGCGCACCTTCACCAGATCGCGATCGTACGCGTTGATCTCGAGCACGCTTCCGGCTGCGTGGAGCTCGTCGGTCCACTCGTTCGACAGCACCCGGAGCGCGCGGTAGGCGAGCCTCAGGTTGAACGGTGAGTGCGGCTCGACGCAGACCTCCCACTCGTTGCACAGCAAGCCGGGGTTGCAGTCCGCCGTCGTGCGACATTTGGGGCCCTGCGTGGGATCGCCGAGGCTCTTGTTCACGAAGAGGCACGACGTGAAACCGTCGCGCAAGGACTGAGCCGCTGCCTTCCGGATCTCCTTCGGAGACTTGGCCTGGGCCAAACCGAGCCGCAGGTAGACGGAGGGCTGACTCGACAGCTCGGCGAGCGAAGCGCCGGGGCGAACGAAGGTCTTCGGCTCGCCTTCGGCGAGCTCCTTCACCCAGCCCTCGATCTTGTCGCGGAACGGAATGATCTGCGGACCGAGCGTGACGGCGATCGCGCGTTGCTTCGCCATCACCGCGCTCTTCGCGCTTTCGACCTTCCCCTGTTCCACCCGCCAATACACCACCAGGATCGCGGCGATGATCGTGGCGGCCCAAAGCCAAAAGTGCGGTGGCATCGCGCCCAACCGCACTTTGCCGACGACGATGGCTCGCCGCCGTTCGTGTCTGGCCTGGTTGATGGAGGGGAGGCCGCGTTCCCTACGCTGTGCCAAAGTGGCCGGTCTCCGGCTCGAGATGAGCTGTCTTGGAAGGCCAGATCACGATCGGCGCGAGTCGCCGAGAGTCATGCGAGAAACCGGCGAAGCCGGTGCAGGCTGCTCGTCGCACAGGTGGATCGCGAGGTTCTCGTCGAAGCGGCTCTCGATCGCGATGCATTGAACATCTCGAGCGAGAACCGCGCACGCAACCCACACGGGACGAGGCCGAGTACGAGGAGCTGGGCGCCGGCAGCAGAGCGAATTGCTCCGAGACTCGGCGCCCGAGCCAACTACTAATCGCCGCCGCCGCCCATGCGCCCGACCATGAAGCTCACGTTCGGGAAGCCGGAAAAGGCTGCCGTCTGGAACACGCTCTTCACCACCAGCGCCGGAACCTTGCGGTCGACCTGAAGGATGACGACGCCGGGGAACTCCTTGCCGGGGTTCAGCTGCTTCCAGAGCTCACGCTTGTTCTTCAAGATGTTGAAGAGCTCGTCGATGCGCTGGAGGCGGTTCGCCTCTTCGACCACGCGGGTGCTGCCCGCGGGGTGACCGTCGACCAGGATCTGGGTGCCGGTGATGGCCACCATCGGCGCGTCGGTCATGTCGATGACGTTCTCGGCGTTCGGCAGCTTCACGTTCTTATCGACGGGAAGCTCACCGGTGGCCGAGAAGCTCGCGAGGAGGAAGAGCACGATGCAAAGCAAGAAGTCGATGAACGGGATCAGGGGGATTTCCTGATTCAGTGATCGACCACCGCCGCCCGCCACCTTCTTCTGGACGAACTTCAGCGGGATGTGGTGCATCAAACGCCGTCCGGGGACGGAGATCGGTTGATGAAAGCGACTTAGGGCTTTTTGTGAGGACATCGTTCCCTCAGTTGACGGCGAACGTCACGTTGAAGGCCGGGACCTTCTCGGTCTTGCCGCCGCCGTTGAACTCGCGCTTCGGCGCGTAGATCGCGTCGATCACGGCGACCACGTCGTGGAAGGGGGTGGAGTTGTCGGTGTGCAGCACGGCCTGGTCCAACTTGGTGTCGGTGGCCGCGCGGTGCGAACCGTTTGCGTTCCACTCCTCCGAAATCTTCTTGGCGAGATCCGGATAGGTGACGTCACCGCCGGCGCCCACGGGGACGGCCTTGCGCTCGACGTCGATGGTGTTGATGACGGTGTTGCCTTCCTTCCACACGAGCTGGAACTTGGACTCACCCTTCATCTCCACGTGGAGCTGACGCTCCTTCTTCGGCTCGACGGGCTCCTCCGGGCGTGGAGGACCGGGCACACGGGCATCGGCGTTGATGCGCGCCATCTGTGACCACACGGCGGTCACGAGGAGGAACGCGACCAGGCACATCAAAAAGTCGATGAAGGGAATCAGTGGAAGTTCGTGGTTCGTGGCACGTTTTCCACCGTGCCCACCGACGTCAATACCAGCCATGAATGCTCCTTAACCGGGTTTCGGGGAGACCTTCCCTGCCCTTTAGCCCTGCGGGCCCTCCCGTCTCCTTAGAGACAGCAGAGGGCCCGCCGAGTTCCACAGGGAAGTTCCGCGAATCAGACTGCCTGCTCGAGACCCTGGAGGTTGACCTTCTGACGGTTGGCAACGACCAGGTTGAGAATCTGAACCGACGCCTCGTTGATGTCGTCTTCCATGCCCTGGGTCTTGCCGTTGAGGAAGGCGAAGCCCATGAGCGCGACGATCGCGGAGAGCAGACCGAACGCGGTGCAGTTCATCGCCTCGGAGATACCTTCGGCGAGGATTCGGGCCTTCTGGCTCGGGTCGATCGACTCACCACCGACCGCGCCGAACGCCTTGATCAGACCGACGATGGTGCCGAAAAGGCCACAGAGCATCGCGAGGTTGGCGAAGAGGGCGAGGAAGCCCGTTCGCTTGTTGATCTTCGGCATCTCACGGAGAGCCGCCTCGTCCATCGCAGCCTGGACCTCTTCGTCAGGGCGGTTGACCTTCACCAGGCCGGCCTGAACGATGCGGGCGAGCGGAGCATTGGCCGCCGAGCACATCTTCACTGCTTTCGCGATGTCGCCAGCGAGGATGCACTTCTGCATCGTCGCGAGGAACACGTCCTTGTTGATGGACGCGCCGAAGAGATACACGCTTCTCTCCGCGATAACGGCGATCGAGCAGATCAGCCAAAACAGGATGAGCCACATCGCCCATCCGCCCTCTTGGTAGTGATGCCACAGACTAGACATTCTTCTTCACCTTCCGCCTGAACTCCCTTGTCGCTCGGTGAGGCAAGCGCGAAAGCCTCACAGGCGCCTCGGATTTCTGACTGCGGCCCCTGTATTAGCCGCTATTTCTCCAGTTCTAGCGATACTGGACCGCGCCATCTTGCTGAGTGGGACCCACTCCGTCAAGAGAGATTGGGTCCGCCCGCCATCTTCGTGCCGCAAAAGAAAGTTACAGCAGGTTCGCCCGCGTCACTTTCCTCGGACGGGATCACACGGTCGAAGATCGACAGGTTCACTCAGCGAAATGCGCGCCCTTCTACTCTCGAAAACGCGCCCTCCTCCAACACCCTGAGCCCTTCGAAACTTGGGTTCGATCGTGAGGTCGGAGAAGGTGCGAAAGGGTGCTCCTCGCGCAGGACGCCGTGGGCGCGCGTTGCTCGAGAGTCCCCCAGGTGAAACCCGCGTCTCATCGAGCGCTGAGCTTCGGTAACGGAGCTTCGGTAACGACTTCGTGAAGAGCGCTCTCGACGCCGAGCGAGGAACGCGCGTCTGTCCGTCAGCTGCGCCACTCTCCTCTATGAAGGAGAGCGCACACCATCTGTGCCGGAATGAGGCCGGCGGTTCGGTCTCTTCTCGACGACGTCTTCGTGACGTCACGGAACCAAGATCGACTTGGGGGCGAGCTTGCGCGACGTGTCAACGGACCGCTATAGTCGGTGGCCATCGTTCGGGAGGCGGTTTCCTCCACGTACGAGCGCGAAGTGAATCAGGAATCCCACCTCTGGGTCTCCTCCTAGGAAAGGCAACGGGGAATGCAGCTCCTGCTTATGGCAGCCGAAGGCGGCGCATCGAGCCAGCTCGTCGAAGCGTTCAAGCAAAATCCGACTTTTATGGTCTTGAACCTCGTCACCTCTGCGGTGGTTCTGACCATCGTGGTGGAGCGGTTCGCCTTTCAGTTGTCGAAGTACCGGGTGAACTCGAAGGAGTTCTTCGCCCAGGTCAAGAAGCTGGTCCAGGCCGGCAACATCGACCGCGCCATCAAGCTCTGTGAAGCGAGCGACTATCCCATCCTCCAGCTCGTGAAGTCGGGTTTGACCCACGCGAACAAGGGGCCGGACGAAATCGACGCCGCGCTGAGCGAGAAGCTCTCCGAGCTCAAGCCCCAGGCCGAAAAGCGAGTCGGCGCGCTCTGGTCGCTCGCGAACATCGCCACCCTGATCGGGCTGCTCGGTACGGTGAGCGGTCTTATCTTGACCTTCGGCGCGATCGCCGCCCCCGGTCTCACGCAGGCCGACAAGCAGCGCATGCTGTCGAACGGTATCGCGGAGGCCATGTACAACACGGCGCTCGGGCTCGGCATCGCCGTGTTCTGCATGATCACGCATATCGTCCTGCACACGCGGGCGAAGAACATTCAGCACGACCTGGAGGCCACGATGGAGCGGACCTTCAACTTGCTGACCATCCAACAGCGACCGGGACAGTAACGTCCGAACCCTGCGTCCTACGCGATGTCAGACTCGCTCACCGCAGCGCAGCGCGGAAAGATTCGGCGGCTCAGCCAGCCGCGAGAGCTGTCGCCCGATGAAGAGGGCGGCGAGCTCAACATCGTTCCGTTCCTCGATATCGTGATGAACATCCTCATCTTCGTGCTCGCCACGGTCGCGGTGACGTTCACGGCGACCATCGAGACCACGCCCCCGGCGGCGAGCGGTTCCGGGGTGCGCGCGAACGTCCCCTCCGAGGCCCTGAACCTCACGGTGCTCGTCGTGAACGACGGGTTCTCCTTGAAGGCGTCCGGCGGCAACGTGGCGCCGGGCTGTCAGGGCATCGGCGCCGGGATTGCGATCCCGAAGAAGGGCGGCAAGTACGACTACGACGCCCTCACCGAGTGCGCGGCCCGGCTGAAGAACGCCAACCCCGACTTTCGGGACGAGAACCAGGCGTACATCACGGGGAACCCCGGCACCGACTATCAAACCGTCATCGACGTGATCGACGCCCTGCGCGCGACCGCCCAGGGTGAGCCCCTCTTCGACAACGTCAATTTCAAGGTGCCACAATGAGCGGCAGCGTCGTTCGCTACAAGGCGGAGCTCAGGAAGGCGATTCGTCGCAACGCGGTCGAGCCGGAGATCAACTTCCTGAACATCACGGCCATGCTCGACATCATGACCATCATCCTGGTCTTCTTGCTGAAGACGCTGGGTGAGTCGAGCGCGGCCGTACCGCAGAGCGACGATCTTCGCTTGCCGACCTCGGTCGTCAGCACGCAACCGCATCAAGAGGGTGTCACCGTCACGATCTCGAAGTCGCAGATCCTGGTGGGTGACGCGAAGGTGCTGGATTTGCCGGGGCGCGAATCCCTCGTGCAGTCTGGCGTCGGCGCGCTTCACAAGCGCGACGCCATGCTCATCATCCCGCTCAGCAACGCGCTTCAGGCCGCTCGCAAGACCGACATCGCCGTTCGACGTGCCAAGGGGCTCGATCCATCGAGCTCCGAAGCCATCATCATCGCCGACATGACGACGCCGTATCGCTTGCTCGTCGAGGTGCTGTTCACCCTCGGTCAAAGCGAGTTCGGCAAGTATCATTTGATGGTGATGCAGACTAAAAAGAAGGGCTGAAAGCCCTTCTTTTTAGGGATTTGTTTGTGTTGGCGCTTCGCTCACGTGAGGCGCTCTGCGTCTATCGCGTGCCCGACCGCTACGGCGACCGGCCTCGCCGGTTTGTCGTGGAGTCTGCGCTTCACTTGCCGATCGTGATCTGGTCTTCCACGGACTTCGAGGCCGTCGCGGGGCTCCCTTCGGCAGCCGGGGTCCGACTGATGCAGGCCGCGCCTGGGCGCGCTTCGCTCACGTGAGGCGCAGTGCAGCCGGCCCTGAGGCCCGGCATTCGGGTGGTCGTAGTTGGGGGCGGAAGCCGGCGGTTCGCGGTGCCGCGCGGGGAACGCGGGAAAGGCCGCGAAAGCCGGGGCTTGCAGGAGGCCTCGGGGCCGTGCTAAGCAGGCACTGAACAGATTGGCGTGTCGCTCCTGCGGGGGAGCGCGCCGATCGCGAACGTCGAGGCCCCGACGGGTCTTCGTTGCCGGTCGAGATCGGAAGCAAACCCGCAAGCGGTTCGTAGCCGCAGGCATTTCTGCCTAGCGCTGCAAGCCGCCGGGCCCGTAGCGAGCCTCTCGCCCTCACCTCATCTACCGTGACGGTACTCGGGATTATCCTCGGTATCGAAGTTGCCGGACTGGCCTTCGCTTTACTCGCTGCGCGCGCTGTTGCGCGTCGCGAAAGCGATTCTGCCGCGCTTCGCCGGCTCAGCAGCGCGCTCGAGCGCGCCGCTCGTTCCTTCCTCCTGCGGCAAACCCGACAGGTGGGCGTCGTCGTGCTGGCGCTGCTCGGCGTCTTGGTCGCCCCGTTCTGGTTCGGCAATCCCAAGGGTGCGCTCGCGCCGCTCGAGGGTTGGTTTTGGGGTTCGGTCTCGCTACTCGCGGGTGCCGCGGCCGCACTTCTCGTCGCCGGCCTGAGCGCGACCGTCGGGGTCCGCGGCGCGGTGGCCTCCCTCGCGACCGCGCGAGCCAGTCTGAACGGCGCGCTGACTTCGGCGCTACGCGCCGGCACCGCTTCGGGTCTGTTCGCGGAGTCCCTGTCGCTCCTCGTCCCGCTCTGCCTGTTCGGCCTTTCATTCGCCGTGAAGGGCGGGTTCACGCTGCCGGCCGACGCGGCGCGCGCGCTCGCCTCGGACCTCTCTCTCTTGCTTCCGCCCTTCGCGCTCGGCGCTGCGGCGACCGCGCTCGTCTTGCAGCGGAGCGGCGGCGCCTATCACGCGTCCGGTGACGTGGGCGGTGATCTCGCTGGAGAGAACGACGCAGGTCTCGAGCACGATGACCCGCGCAACCCCGCGATGGTCAGCGACTTCGTCGGCGACCAGCTCGGGAGCGCCGCGCGCGCGGCCGACGGTTTCGCGACGGCGAGCGCCATCGGCGTCGCGTCGGCCCTGCTTTCGCTACGCTCGAACGGCGAGCTCATGGTGCTCGGTCTCCTGCCGCTCCTCGTGCGCGCGTTCGGCGTGATCGCTTGCGCCACGGGGTTCCTGGTCGTCCGCACGGAGGAGGCGAAAGATCCTTCCCTCGCCCTGGTGCGTGGTCACGTGAGCGCGCTCATCGTGTTGCTCGCCGGCTTGGGTGCCGCGGCGCACTCCCTGCTCGGCGTCAGCTTCTGGTTCGTGTTCGGCGCCGGCTTGCTCGGGCCGCTCGGGGCGGGGCTCGCCGCTTACGCCGGCACGCTCGGGCTCGTGCGGCGTCGCGGCACGCTCAAGCAAGCGCTCGAAACTCTGCGCGTCGGTGGTGGCGTCACGATCGCCGCGGGCATCGGAGCAGGTCTCGAGAGCGCGCTCCTTCCAGTAGCAGTGGTCGCCATTTCTGGCGGCGGCGCGTACCTGCTCGGCGAGCACGCCGGCATCGCGGCTGGCGGAGAAGCGGGGCTCTTGATCTGGCTCGGCTCGCTGGCGGCGCTCTCGCCCTTTGCACTCGCGGTCGGCGCGTTCGGAAGCGTCGCAGACAGCGCACGGGGGATGTCCGTGGCGGTGCCGAACGACGCGGAGGTCGTGCGGCGCGCCGCGCGACTCGACGACGCCGGCTTCGTGGCGGGAGCGCTGTCGAACGCCTACGCGGTGCTCCTCGGGACGCTCTCCGCGCTCGGGATGGGCATCGTGCTCTCGCTCTTGGCGCGGCGCCCGGAGGGCTCCGCGGTCACTTCGCTCGGCGCGCCCGCGCTCATCGCAAGCGCCGCCGTGGGCGCTGCCCTCGTGCTGACCTACGCGGGGAGCGCGGCGCGCGGAGCTGCCCGCGGCGCTCGTGAAGTGGCGCTGGAGGTCGAGCGCCAGCTTCGAGGATTTCCGCGCGAACAGGGCTTGGCGGTGGTCCCTAGCGATTACACGCCGAGTTACAAGAGTTGCGAGGAGTTGACGGCGAAGAACGCCCTCCGGGGTGTGCTCCCCGCCGCCACCTATTTGCTGGTGCCGCTCTTGCTTGGCGCGGTCCTCAGGTTCATGTATCGAACATCGAGCCCTTGGCTCACGGCCGATGGTCTGGCCGCCTTCGTGGTGGCAGCTTCGGTGACGGGACTCGGGGCTGCACTGGTCGTCGCTGGTGCTCGCGCTGCGCTCGGTAGCGTACGGCGAGCCACGCGACCCCGCGGAGCGACTCCAGGCTTCGTGGCGTCGGTGACCGGCGACGCGGTCGCGGACATCCTCGGCCATGTCGCCGGCCCTGCTGCGCATTCGATGGGGAAAGCCGGCGCTGCGTTGCTGCTCGCGCTTTCACCCTTCCTGCTTTGAAACGACAGAGGAACCAATCAACTTGTCCGCTTTAGCCGACGCTCTCTCCACACTCTCTGATCGCGGGCTTCGCCGCCTCCTCGGAGCCCGCACGTTCCTCAGGGGTCTCGACTACGAGAAGCGCAAGGTCGTCGAAGACGTCAGCGTGAACGACTCGACGGCGCAGGGCAGAGTCAAGGGCTCGGACCCGGATCCCTACGAAGTCTCGATTCGCCTCGGGGGCGAGGGCATCACGTCCCACTGCACCTGCCCGGCCTTCCAGAAGACGGGGCAACACTGCAAGCACGTCGCCGCGCTCTTGATCACCGTTCGCAACAAGGCGCGCTCGGCGATGCCCCGCCCCGCCGGACCGCCGCAGCAGTCGGGGCAGCAGCCGCAGCACGCGCACGCGCAACAACACGGGCACGAGCGTCAGGCGCATCAGCAGCACGCGCATCAGCAGGCCGCACAACACGCCGACAAGGCGAGAAATCGCCGGGATCGCCGGCGTCGCGTGCAGACGCCGCAGCTCGGCGTGCCGCCGGGCCAGGTGCTCCCTCCGACGCCCGACGCCAGCGCCCGCCCCACGGGCATCGGCGCCTGGTTGGCGCCCGAAGGCGCCGTGAGGACGCTTCAGCTCGAGTTTCGCGTACACGTTCGTCAGGGCGGGCTGACCGTCACCGTGCTCGACGTCGACAATCGCCACGCGCTGCTCCCGAGCGTCGGGCTCAACTGGCAGGCGCTCGCTCCGACTCCCGATCGCAACGCCCTGCGCGTGCTCGCCCGCTTCGAGAGCGGCAACCCGCGGCACCCCGCCGTCGACATCCGCGGTGAGGACGCGGCCGAGCTACTCCCCTTGCTGCGCGATCGCCGCGTGCTGCTCGAGCCGGCGTTGATGCAGCTCAGGTTCGGCGACGAGCCGCTGCGTCCGCGCTTCGACCTCGAGATGGTGGGGAGCGAGACCATCGTCGCGAAGGTGACGTTCGAGCGCCCGAGCGACGGCCGGCGCTTCCAACTCACGAACGGGGGCTGGTTCGAGGGCGCGCCCGGTTGGCACATCGATACGAGCGAAGGCATTGCCCGGCCGCTCGACCACCGCGTCTCGCCTGCGGCGCTGCGGCGTCTCCTGCGGAGCGCCACCATCGCCGAGCCGTCTTCCGAGCTCATCAGCATGATCACCTACGGCTTGCCGAAGGTGGCGCTCGAGATCGGCGCGGAGCTCCCCGAGCTCTCCCAGGTGGCCGACGTGATCGACCTCGAGCCCACGTTCCGCATGAAGGCGGGCGGCGGCCTCACCGACGTGCAGGTCGGGCTGCGCGCCGCCTACGGTGATCGCGAGGTCGAGGTGCGCGCCGACGGCATCTCGCCGCCGATCATGTTCTTGCCGCCGGCGGAGGGTCAGAAGCGCGCCAAGTGCATCCGCTGCGACATCGCTGCCCAGCAAGCCGCCGTGGAGAAGCTGCTCGCGCTCGGGCTCGAGGCCGACGAGAGCGGCGAGTTCTTCGTCGCCCACGGCGATCGCGCGATTCGTTTCTGGTCAGAGGGCGTGGGCTCGCTGCCGGAGGACTGGGATCTCTACGTGCCCGAGGAGCTCGTCGGCACGCAGGTGCGCGGCAAGCCCGTGCTGATGAACGCGCGCGTTTCGAGCGGAGTCGACTGGCTCGCCGTCAAGATCACCTACGAGAGCGAGGGGATCGGAGTCGACCGCGCCGAGCTCGAGCGCTGCCTGCGCGAGGGCAAGAAGTTCGTGAAGCTCTCGGACAATTCCTACGCTCCCATCGACGCCGATCGCGTGCAGGCCATGCTCGATCGCGAGGTGGAGCTGATCGCCGCGGCCGGAAAGACCGGCAAGATCCCGCTCTCGCACGCCGGGCGCGTGCAGGAGCTCCTCTCTCAGGCCGAGAACTCGAGCGTGGCCGCGGGCGCGAAGCAGCTCTTCCAGAAGCTCGCCGACATCGAGGAGATCAAGCCCACCAAGAAGCCGAAGGCGCTCAAGGCGACGCTCCGCCCCTATCAGGAGCAGGGTCTCTCCTGGCTGCGCTTCGTCCACGACCTCGGGTCGGGCGGCGTGCTCGCCGACGACATGGGTCTCGGCAAGACCATCCAGACCATCGCGCTCCTCTTGTCGCTCAAGCAGGAGAAGAAGACCAAGCCGCTGCGCGCGTTGATCGTGGCGCCGACCAGCGTGGTCACCAACTGGGTGCGCGAGATCGAGCGCTTCGGACCGGCCCTCACGACCGCGCTCTGGCACGGCGCGGGCCGGCGCGATCAGGCGGGCGAGCTCGAGACCTCGAACGTCATCATCACGAGCTACGCGCTCTTGCGGCGCGACATCGACCTCTTGAAGAAGCTCGAGCTCGACTACGCAATCCTGGACGAAGCTCAGAACATCAAGAACCCCATCAGCGCTACGGCGCAGGCGGCGCGCGAGCTCAACGCGGAGCGCCGCCTGGCGCTCACGGGTACGCCTATCGAGAACCGCCTGAGCGAGATCTGGTCGATCTTCGAGTTCGTGAGCCCGGGCCTACTGGGGCCGCTCCAGCGGTTCGAGGAGAAATTCGCTCGCCCCATCGATCAGGGCGACTCGAAGGCGGCGGCGCGCCTGCGCTCGATCATCCACCCCTTCATCCTGCGCCGTACCAAGAACGAGGTCGCCAAGGACCTCCCGCCGAAGATCGAGGTCGATAAGATCGTCGACCTGGTCCCCGATCAGAAGGCCATTTACCTGCAGGTCCTGCGCGAGGTTCGCGCGCAGGTCATGGGCGAGGTCGAGCGGGTGGGGCTCGCGAAGAGCCAGCTCCACATCCTGGCCGGCCTCACCAAGCTCCGTCAGGCAGCGTGCGATCCGCGCCTCCTCGGCCTACCTCGCGAGTTCAGCCACGAGGACAGCGGCAAGCTGCAAGCGGTCCGCGAGCTCATCGACGAGGTCGATTCGGGCGGTCACAAGGTGCTGGTGTTCAGCCAGTTCGTCTCGATGCTGAAGCTCATCCGCGAGGCGCTCGACGAGGACAAGATCCGCTACGAGTACCTCGACGGCAGCACGACCGATCGCGCCGAGCGCGTCGATCGCTTCCAGACCGATCCGACCATCCCGGTGTTCTTGATCAGCCTGAAGGCGGGCGGCTCTGGTCTCAACCTGACCGCCGCGGACACGGTGATCCATTTCGACCCCTGGTGGAACCCGGCCGTCGAGGATCAGGCGTCCGACCGCGCGCACCGCATCGGTCAGAAGAAGGTCGTCACCGTGTACCGACTGGTCGCCGCGGGCACCATCGAAGAGAAGATCCTCCAGCTCAAACAGAAGAAGAAGGATCTCGTCGCGTCCGTCCTCAGCGAGGACCAGGGCGGAGGCAAGAACCTCACGCGCGAAGATCTGGACGATCTCTTCAAGCTCGAGTGATCAGGGGACGCTGCACTCCACCTGAACGTAGAGCCGCTTCTCGCTCTCCGCGCAAGGATCGCCGAACAAGCCGTCGTTCGCGGGGACGACGCACGACGTCTTGCCCACGCAGAGCGCTTCGACCTGCGCGGTCGAAGCCTCCGAGTGACACGACGACTGCGTGAACGCACCGCACGATCCTTCGGGCGTGCCGTAGCTCGCGAACATGACGGCGCTGATCTCCGTGTTCGGCGGGCAGTCGACCTTGGCGGTGGCATTCTGGCTCCCGCTCCCGCACGCC
>JAEZYO010000858.1 GCA_023419055.1 Pseudomonadota bacterium
GTCGAGCGGCGCGCCGCGACGGCGATCGGGGAGACCACGACGCGCCTTCCCGCGATGGGCTGCTGCGCGAGCGCCAGGCGCACGAGCGTGGCCGCGCTGCGACCGAGCTCTTGCCAGGGGATCATGACGCTCGAGAGGGGCGGCGAAATCAGCTCGCACTCGAGCGTGTCGTTGTCGGCGCCGAGCAGCGCGAGGTCTTCGGGCACTCGCAGCCCTGCTTCGCGGGCGTAGCGCGCGACGGTGCGCCCCCAGCCGTCGGTGCACGTGAAGATGCCGCACGGCTTGGGCAAGGCGCGGAGCCAGCTCACCATGGCGTCGGCATCTTCGGTTCGCTCCGGCTGCGTGAACGTCGCGTCACCCCAGCCTCTCGTCACCTGCACGCCTGCGCCGCGCGCCTGGTCGACGAACGCGCGTTCGCGCGCGACGGCGAAGGCGGATTCGTCGTAGCGGAAGGTGCTCACGTGGCGGAGGCCCTTTGCGCGCAGGTGCTCGAGCGCGAGGGCTCCGACCGCTTCCTCGTCGGGGCAGACCGAGGCGATGCGGGCGGGGCTCCGGTCGACCATCACCGACACGACCGGCGCTCGCGCGAAACCGGCGATCGCTCCGGCGCCGAGCTCGTGCCCCGTCACGACTGCGTCCGGAGTCAAGCTGGCGCAGATCCGCTCCAGATCCGAGAGCGGGTGGAAATGGACCAACGTCCAGTCGTGTTCGCGCGCGGCGCTCATGAAGCCACGGAGTACTCCGCGCTGACACCCGAGCTCGGTTCCGAGCACGATGAGAACGCGTGGTGACGACATGAGAGATCGTGATTAGCACGCCTCTTGGGGCTCGTTCGAGGGCGGAGCCGGTCGGCTGGATAAGGGGCCTGCCCTGGAAACTTTCCGTCCGCGCCAGGTTCGTTTTCGGTCGCTCTCGAATTCGAAATTGCGTCGCGCGGAGGGCGCGCTCCTTCCAATGACGGTGGCGTCGTCCGTCCGGAACGATGGGCGGCTGTCTGCCTTCTAGAGACCAGCGACGATGGTCGTTCGGAACCACTCGCTCCCGTGGTGGTCGGCGCCTTCCGACGCTAGGGTCACTCCGTGCTGCCTGAGTCACCCCGAAGAGTTCGATTCGGTCTCGTCGAGATCCTGAATTGAGTCGGCTGACCTCGATACGCGAGGTGCGCTCTTTTCGAGCGCAGTTGGGACTGATATAGATACGTCACTGGTGTGCCCGCGCTCGCGTGCGTTTCGTGAGTGCGCCGCTCTCACTCGCTAGCCAAGACCTCTATCGCTGCGAACAAGAATTTCTTGCTGCGGCTCGAGACGAGATGACAACGAGACTCCTCCGCTGTTCCGAGCTGTGTTCCGCCCTGGTGATCGGTCTGGTGCAGGCGCTCGCGTCGGGCTGTTCGAACGACGTCGCCTCCGCGCGCCGGCAAAGTGGCGGTACGGCGTCGGGGGGTACGTCCGGGCAAATTTCCGGTTCCGGAGGGACTTCGGGGGCTTCCGCCAGCGGCTCGCCGCTCCTCCCCGCGCGAATTCGGCGTCTCACGAACGCCGAGTACGACGCTTCGGTCTCGGCGCTGCTCGGGACGAGCCGCCAGCCGAGCGTCGAGTTTTCGTTTCCGCCCGACGCGCGGCAGGGGCCGGCGAACGCCCCGGCGGGCGCGGCGTTCACCGTCAATGACGCGCAGCGCGTCGACCCGGTGCTCGCCGACAAGCTCGACGCAGCGGCGCAGGCGCTCGTCGCCGAAGCGCGGCAAAGCGGAAAGCTCGCGGAGGTCGCTCCCTGTTCGGATCCCGCGGGGGCGGGCGAAGAATGCGCGAAGACCTTCCTGCGCTCGTTCGGAGCCAAGGCGTATCGCCGAGCCTTGAGCGACGAAGAGGTGAGCGGCCTGACCTCGGGGGCAGGTTCGGCGTATCACGTCGGTGCCGACGGCTACTCGTACGAGGACGGCATCGACGTGCTCACGAGGGTACTGCTGCAGTCGCCCGGCTTCCTGTACGTCACGGAGCTCGGCCCCGGCGATGGTTCGGCGAACCTCGAGCTCACCGGGGACGAGATCGCTTCTCAGCTCTCGTACTTGCTCACCTCGGGCCCGCCGGATGAGGCGCTGATTCAGGAGGCCGCGCTCGGCGCGCTCGCCGTGCCCGAAGGCCGCGAAGCGGAGGCGCAACGGCTCCTCGCTACACCGGCCGGGCGAGCTCGCGTGGTCCGAATCGTCCAGGAGTGGCTCGGCATCGACGAGGTGGCCCGGCGCGAGAAGGCGAGCAGCGTCTACCCGGAGTTCGCCGGCGTGAGTCAGGCGATGGAGAACGAGAGCTACGCCTTCATCGACGAGGTGTTGAACCGCTCGACGGGCACGCTGACCGAGCTTCTCACGGCCGATTGGACGATCGTGGAGGAGCCCCTCGCATCGCTCTACGGGGTGACCTGGGCGGGCGCGGGGCAACGCACTTCGCTCGCGAGCGTCGCGCGACGCGGCATCCTGAACCAGGGCGCGTTCCTCAGCGTCTTCGCTAGCAACAACGCAAGTCACCCGGTATTTCGCGGCGTCGCGCTCATGCGCCGGATCGCGTGTCTCGACACGCCCGACCCCGGTGCGCTCGGCATCGTGGTCAGCGTACCGCCCGCGGATGCGTCGAAGACGACCCGCGAGCGCTTCGAGGTGCACACGACGGACCCTGCCTGCGCGGGCTGCCACGCGACCATCGACGCGTTCGGCTTCAGCTTCGAGAACTTCGACGGCATCGGCAAGCTGCGCACCGCCGAAAACGGGCTCCCGGTCGACACCCACGTGACCCTCGGTGCCGGCTCGGACATCGACGGTGCCTACGCAGACAGCACCGAGCTCTTGGCTGCGCTCGCACGGAGCGACTCGGTGAAGAGCTGCCTCGCTCGACAGATTTTCCGCGGCCTTTCTGGGCGTAGCAACGAGAGCGTCGCCGAAGCGGAGAACGCCTTCGTCGAGCTCTGGAAAGCAGCCCCGGTCGAGCAAGGAGATCGTTTGCTCGACGCGCTCGTCGCCTACGTGAAGAGCCCGACCTTCATCCAGAGGAGAACGCCGTGACCCGCCCGCTCGTGAAACCTGGAAAGCCCCGCAGCGCGACTCGCCGCTCCTTCTTACGGGCGGTGGGGCTCGGCGCTACGGCGCTGCCGTTCTACCAGCTGCTCGAAGACTCGTTCGCGCACGCCGCGGGAGAAGCGCTCCCGCTCAAGTTGATGGTGATCTCGGCCCCGCACGGGATCGCGTACGAGTACTTCTCGATGCGGACGCCCGAGTCTCCGGACATCCCAGTGGAAGGGCTCTCGACGCGCGGTACGGACACCGAGACGAGCTTCGACATCGCGTATCCGAACTGCTCGCTTTCGCCGTTCGACGACGCGGCCACGTATGGAAAGAGCTTCAAGGACCGGCTCCTCGTCATCGAGGGCTTGGACCTCGCCGGTGACGGTCACGACGCGACGGCGAGCATTCTCACCGGGAGCCCCCTGAGCGGCGGGCAGCCGCTGAACTCCTCTCTCGACCAGTACCTCGCCGTCGAGCTCGGGCTGGGCGCCGACACTCGAAAGAGCAACGTCGTGCTCGCCATCGGCGACCCGAACCCTCACCCGGGGCAGAGCATTTCGTACAGCGCGGGTGGCGTGGGAATAGGCAAGATCATCTCTCCGTACGAGGCGTTCGACTACCTCTTCGGCGGCTTCGTCCCGCCAGACGACAGCGCCGGCCAGGCCGCGCTCCTCCGCCGGAATGCGCTCGGCCAGAGCGTGATCGACGCCGTGCGCGCGGACTGCAACCGCCTGCGCGCCCGCCTCGCGCCGGTCGAGCAACAGAAGATGGATCAGCACCTGGCGGCGATTCGCGATCTCGAGAAGTCGTTCAGCTCGATGGCGGGAGCCTCGTGCTCGATGGTCGCGACGCGACCCGCCGAGGGCGAGTTCCCGTCGGACATCGGTAAGCTGATGCGCTTCAACGGCGGCGAGCCGACGTTCGATCTCGTCACCAACTTCTTCGTCGACTTGATGGCGCAGGCGTTTGCCTGCGACGTGACCCGCTTCGGGACGCTAGTCTTGAACGACCCGCCGTGGGACGTCGCGAACAACGCGGCGACCGACTCGCTCGGCCTCGGGTTGCCCTCCGATCTCCACAACCTGGTGGCGCACCAGTACATGACCCGCTCGTACGACTGGGAGAACAAGCTCGCCGGGACGGGCAATGCTGCCACCTGGCTTCCGCTCGCGAAGTACAACAAGTACGTCTACGGCAAGGTCGCGCGCCTCATGCAGCGGCTCGACGAGCTCGGGGCCTTCGACAACGTCCTGGTCTATGCGACCAGCGAGCTCGGGAACCCGAACGCCCACTCTTCCTCGGGCGTCCCGACCGTGCTCGCGGGCGGCGTGAACGTCCCGTTCCGTTTCGGGCGCAGGCTCCAGATCACTCCCGATTGCCTCCCGCCCAATGACTCTTGCGTGGCGCGCGACGCCAAGTATGCGGGCGGCGCCAGCAACCACCTGCTGGTCTCGATCGCGCAAGCGTTCGGGGCCGAGATCGACAGCTTCGGACAGGGCGCGGACAGCTCCTACACGACGGGCGCGCTCGCGGGGCTCACGTGAGGTCAGCGCATGTTCGGGTTCTCTGAGGTCCGTATTCGCCGGCTCCTCCTCCACTGGGGGTGGGGCCAGGGTGGCGTCGAGCTCGTGAGCGACATCCTCGAAATTTCCCAGGCCGCCGCTCAGGAGCTCCTGGCCTGCCTGATCAGCGAAGGCTACGTGCAACGCTCCGTCGAACGTCAGACGGCGCCAGGCTGGGAGTACGAGCTCACTCCCAAGGGGACGAGTTTCGGTCAGCTCAGCGCCGAAACTCCGTTCAACCGGGAAGCGGTGCGAAGTGGCCTGCGGGAGCTCATCGAGCGGATGACCGAAGTCAACCGGGAGGAACGCTTCGTCGTCGGGATTCAGGAAGCCTTCGTCGTCGGTGACTACCTGAACCACGCCGAGCGCCTCGGCGCCCTCGAGATCCACTACACCACGTACCGCAAGATCACCGAGCGCAGCGAGTTTGCCAAGGTCGCCCACCGCGCAGCGCGAGCCAGCGGTCGGAAGTTCGCAGGCGACGTGAGCCTGCGCCTCTGGCCCGAAGACGAAGTGACGAGCTTCCTCGAAAACCGCGCGGGCATGTTCAGCCTCACCACGAACATGGAACGCCGCCGAGACAGCGAGACGCCGCGCCTCGTCATCTTCCGCGAGCGCGCCCCCGTGCCCGAGTGGCGCGATCTGTAGGGGCTCGCTGCGGGACTTTGGGGCGAGCTTCGCCGCGTCGCGTGAGATTCGATGGGGTGGACAATCGTAGGCTCATCCGGAGCCCGAGATGACAGTCGTGTACGAGGGAACGTTTGCCCATGCGGCGGCGAGTGGCGACGGCACACGCTCGCTTCGGAGCTCACGTACTTCGCGTGGTGTCAACGAGTCTCGTGTCGTTCCACGCTGTCAGCGCCATCGTGCGGCTTCTCATTCGGTGCGGACGAGGCGAGCGCTCTTGCGGCCTTGATGATGACATCGCGACCGGCGAGCAGACCGATCGCGACGTAGGGGGACGCGCTGCGAGCGGTGGGCATGCGCCGATGACCAGTGGGCGACGATCGTCACCGAGCCAAGCTCCGCTCTGGCGATCACTCGAAGTCGCGACGCAGGCGCTCGAGCGCGCGGCGATCGGCCTTGGTGGGGCGACCGGCGCCGCGTTCGCGGAGTCCGATGGGAATGCGCTCTTCCTTCGGAGGCGGAGGAGGAGATTGATCTTCGTAGAGCTCGCGAGCCAGGGGCGCGCCGAGGCGCTTGTCGGCGAGCTTCTTGATCTCGAGGATGACGAGACCCCGCGCGGCGTAGCAGCGCACGACGTCGCCGACCTTGACGGGTTGGCTCGCGCGGGCGGGGTTGTCGTTCACGCGCACGTGTCCGCCGTCGCAGGCTTCTTGCGCTTGCGTGCGGCTCTTGTAGATGCGCGCCGCGCAGAGCCAGCGATCGATTCTCACGCTGCCTGCGGTCGTAGCGCCGGGAGTCGAAGCTGCCATGGGGGAAACTCGCGCAGCGTAGCTTTTCCCATTCGAGTCTGCCAGTCCGGCGCCCTCCCGAGCCGTGCGGTTCGCGCGAGCGGGGCGTATAAGGCAGCATGACTATCGTCCGCGATCTCGGGTCGAGCTCCGAGAGCTGGCGCCTGATCGATGTCGCCCACCGGAACGGGGAGGAGCGAGCCAGAAGCGTGGTCCCGAGCACGAGCCCCGCGGGGTGGTACGAGGCGACGGTGCCGGGACTTGCCGCGCAGGACCTCCTGCTCGCGGGGCGCATTCCTGATCCGTACTGGGGGAATCAGGTAGTCGACGCGAGCTTCATCGAGCAGCGCGACTTCGTCTACGCCACGACTTTCCGCGTGAGCGAGAGCGAGGCGGGGCGGCCCGCGCGCCTCCGCTTCGATTCGCTCGATACGTTCGCGGCGGTGTTTCTGAACGGAGAGCTCATCGCGAGGCACGAGAACCAGTTTCGCCGGCTGCTGCTCGACGTGACGGGGAAGCTCAAGACGGGGGACAACGTGCTCGCCGTGGCGTTCGAGGCGGGCTGGCTCGGGACGGTGAGACGCGCCGGGGAGAAGCAGCCGTTCTGGAACGAGCCCTGGGAGAGGCTCTGGGTGCGGAAGAGTCAGATGAGCTTCGGCTGGGATTGGGCCGCGCGCACTCCAACGGTTGGGTTTGCAGGCAAGGTGTCGCTCGAGCTCGCGGACGGGCTCTGGGCCGGCGATCTACACGCGACGGGCAGGCCCGAGCCTGACGGCTCGGGGACGATCCGGGTGGCGCTTCCGGTGGAGGCGCTCGAAAGCCAGAAGCTGACGTTGAAGCTCCTGGTCGACGGGGAGGTGAGGAAGACCAGCGAGCTGACGCTCGACAAGGGAGCCAGGCAGACGCTCGAGCTCTCCACCAAGGTCGATCAGGCGAAGCTCTGGTACCCGCGCGAGCTCGGTGACCCGCACCTCTATCGCGTGAGCTTGCGCCTCGAAGCGCAGGGGCAGGTCGTGCACAAGGCCAACGTGCGCGTCGGGATCCGCAGCATCGAGCTCGTGAAGCGCGACCCGCAGAGCCCGAACGGGAAGGTGTTCTACTTCCGCGTGAACGGGAAGCGGCTCTGGGCCAAGGGCGACAACTGGCTGCCGCTCGACTTCCTGCACACGCGAGTGACCCGGGAAGAGTACGCGAGCTATTTGAAGCTCTTGATGGCGGGTGGGCTCAACTGCATCCGCGTCTGGGGCGGAGGCATCGTGGAGCACGAGGCGTTCTACGATCTTTGCGACGAGCTCGGGCTCATCGTCTGGCAGGACTTCTACTACGCGTGCGGGCTCTACCCGAGCACGCCCGAGTTCCTGGAGGAGGCGCAGCGCGAGGCAGAGGATCTCGTGCTCAGGTTGCGCTCGCGGACGAGCATCGCGCTCTTTTGCGGCAACAACGAGAACGAGGTGCTGACCGCGGACCTGGGCGGCGCGGCGCGCTTTCACCCGCTCTACTACGACGTGATCGCGTCGGTGTGCCAGCGTCTGGATCCGGAGCGTGCCTACTGGCCGGGGAGCCCCGCCAGTGAGTCGCGCGAGCTCCATCCGGACAGCGACCAGGAAGGCGATCGCCACAACTGGGACGTGTGGTTTCAGTGGAAGAAGACCAACTTCATCGGTGACGACGCGCGCTTCAACTCGGAGTTCGGAGCGCAATCCTTGCCGCAGCGCGAGAGCCTGGAGAGCTTCATCCACCCGGATGATCTCTGGTCGATCGGCAATTTGAGCCGCCCGGAGGGCATGAGCCCGGGGTTGCTCTTCGCGCGCCACGGCGCGCAGATGGAGAAGCTCTTCGGGCAGGCGGGGGCATATGGAAAGGTGTGGGACCTCGACGCGGCGATCGCGACCACGCAGTACTTCCAGGCCGAGACCATCGGACGCTACATCCGCCACTACCGCCGCAACGTCCGCTACTCGGGCGGCACCATCGTCTGGAACTACACCAGCACCTGGCCGAGCATCTGCTGGGCGCTCGTCGACTGGTATCGCAGGCCGAAGCACGCTTTTTACGAGTGCAAGCGCTGCTTCCGACCGAGCAGCGTCGGTATCGAGCCGCTGGACGAAAGCTTCCAGCGCTTCGGGGCCTGGGTCAGCCGCGATCGCGAGGGCCAGAGCCGGGGCGAGCTCCGCTTCGAGCTCCGGCACATCGAGAGTGGCAAGGTGGTCGAGAGCCGGCGTCAGGCGATCGAGCTCGGCGCCTTTCAGGCGAGCGAGCCCGCCATCATCGACATCCCCGCGGGCCTCGATCGCTCGCGGCACGCGCTGGTCGCGAGCTTCGAGCACGGCGAAGGCGGGAAGCCCGTGGTGGAGCGAGATTTTCGCTATCTCACCCCGCTCGGTGACGTCCGGGGTTTCGGCGGGAAGGTGACGGCGCGCCTCGAGAGCGGCCAAATCCACCTGAAATCGAGCGGCTGGCGACCGCGCGTCGGCGTGGAGAGCTGGGAGGCCCCGGCGGTCTGGGACGACAACTACGTGGACCTCTTGCCTGGCGAGGAGCGGACCCTTTCGCTCGAGCTCGGCGCGCTACCGGCTCACTTGTACGTGGTCGCGGATCTGCTCGGCCGCCGAAAGCACCTGCCCCCGGGCGTCAGCGTGGAGCTATAACTCCGGTATGTCGGACACCAAGCTCGACAAGATCGTCGCCGCTCGCATGGCTTTGAAGCAGCGCTTCGAGGCCAGGATGAAGGCGACGCCCAGCATGGCGGATGACGCCCCGCAAGGCAGCGGACCTCCGAACCGTCACGGCATGCCGAAGCTCCCGGTCGGACAGACGGAGAGCAAGAAGTGGCCGGTGCTCGATCTCGGGGTCACCCCGAGCGTCACGCGCGCGACCTTTCGCCTCGTCGTCGACGGCGCCTGCGCTCACCCGCTCAGCCTCGATTTCGAGGGACTCCGCGCCGTGGGCGAGGTGACGGACGAGAGCGATTTTCACTGCGTGACCACGTGGTCGCGCATGAACCTGAAGTTTCGCGGCGTGCGCGTCGCGGATCTGCTTGCCCTGGCCGAGCCGCACGAGGACGCGGTGGCGATCATGTGCCATGGCTCTGACGGCTACTCGACCAACGTGCTGCTCGAAGAGGCGCTGAAGCCGGACGTCCTGCTCACGTACGAGGTCGACGGCGCGCCGCTTCCGACCGAGCACGGCGGGCCG
>JAEZYO010000887.1 GCA_023419055.1 Pseudomonadota bacterium
ACCAAGTCGCGGAGCACCGTTCGCCCCTCCAGGTAACCGAGGGGCGGGTTTTCGGTGACGGCGTCCCGCAGCCCTTCGGCCAGGTCCGCCAGGTCGACATCCTCGGCTCGTAGTTTCATCGACACCCTCCGCCGACGGGGCTGCACGAACCATGCCGCCGATTTCGGGGTGACGACCTACTTGATGGAGCGAACGTTGGACCTTCGAGAGCTCGCGGCGATGAGCTCTTGCCACGTTCCGGTCACTACGGAGCCGCGTTCGGCCAGCACGACTGCCGTGAAGTGGCCGGGCTCGTCCGCGTACGTGCGCAGAGCTTCCGCAACCTCGGGCGCCGGGCCGCGGAGCTGGCTGACCAGCAGCGCGCGCTCGACGCAGCTTACTCGCTGCGCACCGTGGGCAGGGAGCCGGGCGTCGGCAAAGAGCGCTTCGGCGAGCCTCCTCCCGTACGCTTCGGAGACATCGATCACGAGACCCGTCGGTTCCGCGAGCCCTTCCTGGCGCGCGAGCGCGTAGCTCTCGAGCAACGGCCAGCGTACCTTGATGACGGCCTCTTCTGCGGCGCCGTGATCGCTCGAGAGCATGCCTGATGGACTAAGGGAGCGGCTTCCCAGCGCCAAGCTTCCGCTCACCGGGCCTGACATTTTCCGTCCGATCACGAGCATGAACCAAGGTCAATGACCGACAAAACGTTGGCGGGAGCCCCCGTCGGACGGCTGCCCGATCCGGAAACTTCTGACCGCGCGCGCGAGCGATGTACTAGGCTTTGGGTGGTATGGCCGTCGTGGTCGCGTGCAAATCCTGCGGGAAGCGCCTGAGCATCCCCGAGTCGCTCTACGACAAGAAAGTGCGCGGCCGAGTCGTCGTCATCAATTGCAAGGCGTGCGGCGAGCCGGTGAAGGTCGACGGCACCATCCCTCCCCCGGCGGTAGAGCCGACGCTCATCACGAACGTCGAGCGAGACGTTCCGGCGGATCCCCCCATCCCACGTAGCGCGCGCGTCCCGCGCGAGGCGGCTGCACCCCAATCGCAGCGCTCTCGCAAGCCGCCGCGTGAAGAGCTCCCCAGCATCGCGGAAGAGTGGGTCGAGCTCGAACGCCGTCTGCCCGAACGCGCTGAACAGAGCACACACGAGGCCGTTCGCATCAGCTACGCCGACGGCGCGATCACGGTGCGCCAGCCCATCGCCAAGATCGGTCGGTACGCTCTGTTCGAGCAGTTCGCGAGCGGCGGCATGGCGACCGTGCATTTCGGCCGCCTGGACGGCGCCGGCGGGTTTTCTCGCGTCGTCGCGATCAAGAGGCTTTTGCCCCACCTGGTGCTCGACCCCGAGTTCACCGAGATGCTGCTGAAGGAGGCGCGGCTCGCCGCCCGCGTCCGCCACCCGAACGTCGTTCAAACGCTCGACGTCGTGGCCTCGAAGGGCGACGTGCTCCTGGTGCTCGAATACGTGCACGGTGAATCGCTCAGCACGCTCTGCAGGATTCAAGCGAAAGAGCAGAAGAACTTCATCCCCATCCCGATCGCCGTCGCGATCATGCACGGCGTCTTGCAGGGCCTTCACGCCGTGCACGAGGCGGTCGACGAGAAGGGGCGGGCGCTGGGCCTGATCCACCGCGACATTTCACCCCCCAACGTGATCGTGGGCGTCGACGGGATGGCCCGCGTGCTCGACTTCGGCATCGCCAAGGCGCTCGAGCACCTGGAAGAGTCGGTGCCCAATCGCCTCAAGGGGAAGACGGGGTACATGTCGCCCGAGCAGATCCGCGGGGAACGCTTGACCCGTCGCTCGGACGTCTTCGCGGCCGGCATCATCCTCTGGGAGATGCTGACCCTGCGGCGGTTGTTCTCGGCCAAGGCGGAGACCGATCGCATCGATCGCATCATGGCGGGGGACTACCAGCGGCCCAGGGAATATCGCGAGGAAATCAGCAGCGAGCTCGAGAGCGTCGTCATGCGGGCGCTCTCTTTCAACGCCAACGAGCGTTTTGCGACCATCCGCGAGTTCGAAGAGGCGCTCGAGAAGGCGGTGCCCGCGGCTTCACCTCGTGTGGTCGCCGACTGGGTGCAGGCGCTCGCGCTCGAATCGCTCTCTGACCGCGCCCGCATGGTGGCTCAAGTCGAGAACTGGGACAGCGGGCAACGGGAAGCGGAGCTTACGTCGAGTCCGTTCGCCGCGGACGCGAGCTTCGGCGGTTTCGGGGCAGGGGTCGCCTCGCCTAGTACCGTGCCTCCGCCGGTCGCCACCACCGCTCCTCCGACCGCATCGTCTTCGATCCCGTACTCTCAGCCGAGGCCCACGCTCGCGCCGGAACCGAAGCGTCGCAGCGGACTGCTGGTGCTCCTCGTCGTGGCGGTCCTGCTCGTCATCGTCTACGTCGTTCGCCGCTGAACGAGGCGAGGCAGTTTGGCACGAAGCGGCGCCATCGCGCCTCACCCGCGGGAGGGAGAGCGTGCTTTGCCAGCGGGACGCGGGCGGGTGAGCCGTTGCAAGCGAGCAAGCGCTCGAGCTTCCGCGGCCTCGCGTGCACCGCGAGGCTGCTCTTCCGTAGCCTCGTCGTCCGCGTCGACTCGGGGAGACCGCGTGCCTTGCTCCGTGGGCTGGTCGAAGAGCGACGCCTCACGGATGGCCCGAGAGTGGAGGTCGACTTCCGTGACGCCCGGCTCCTCCCGGTCTTCCCCTTCGAGTCCGGGCGCGGACTTCTCGGACAGCTCGAGTGCTGCCTCGCGCGCAGCGAGCATCGCCTCGGCGGTCACGTCACCGACTGGTACGTCTCCCTCTTCACGCTCCACCGTGAGGTCGGATTCGAAGTTGTCCTGGTCCGTCGCGTCTCGAAGGAACTGAAGTCCGAGATCTTCGGGATCCACGCTGAGCCCGGGGTCCACCACGGGGAGGCGGTCGCCCTCCTCGCCGGGCGGTGATTTCGAGGCTTGGGAGGGATCATCCGTCAGGCTTGCGTCGCCTTCCGTCGAAATCTCGCTGATTTCCGTTCGACCGGCGCTCTCGAGCTCGTCCAGACGGGACGGGTTTCGCGGGAGGGTTTGCGTCCGCGGCTTGGCTCCCTTTCGAGCGCTCGGAGCCCGTGGTGAGTCGCTTCTCGTTCGGTGGAGAGACATCGGGGTGCCTCCTTCTGGGACCGCTACGGGCGTTGTCCGCCCTCGAAGCATTGCTCGAACCGTGCCATGGCCTATCGGCCGGGAGCCCTCCGCCAAGGCTCGCCTTTTCCGTGAAAACCAAGGCGTTGTGACGCCCGGCCGCCCGTCTTGTCAGGCAGGTCCGGTTGGTGTAGGCAGGAGACGCTGCGTAAACCACAAGCTCTCACCTCTCTCGAGGGAGAGCACGGAATATGCAGGGCGGTTCTGTCACCCGCCTAGTTGGTACGAGGAGTCTTGGAGCGAGCTTTAGGAGTCGTGGTCGCCGGGCGCTACCGCCTGGTGAGGATGCTCGGGTCTGGCGGCATGGGTACCGTTTGGCTCGCGCACGATCTTTCACTCGACTCCGAGTGCGCGCTCAAGCTCATCGACGAGGACAAGGCGGCGAGCGAAGAGGTGCGGATCCGCTTCGAGCGCGAGGCGAGGGCGGCGGCCCAGGTGCGCGGGGCGCACGTCGTCGACATCTTCGACCACGGCGAACACGAGGGCGTGCCGTTCATCGCCATGGAGTACCTCGACGGCGAGGATCTCGAAGACCGCCTTCACCGGCTCGGGCGGCTGGACGCGGAGAGCACGTACCGCGTGATCGCACAAGTGTCACGGGCGCTCGTGCGCGCTCACTCGCTCGGCATCGTTCACCGGGACCTCAAGCCCGAGAACATCTTCCTCGTGCAGGGAGACGAGCACGAGATCGCGAAGGTCCTCGATTTCGGCATCGCGAAGCACGACACCTACTCCTTGCGCGACAAGGCGACGAAAACCGGCTCGTTTTTGGGGACCCCGTACTACGTGAGCCCCGAGCAGGCGCGCGGCAAGGCCATCGACTACCGCTCCGACCTCTGGTCCCTGGGAGTCATCACGTTCCAGTGCCTGACCGGGCGTCCTCCTTTCGAGAGCGAGGCGCTCGGCGAGCTCATGGGGCTCATTCTGTACGAAGACTTGCCCAAGCCGTCGGACAAGAACCCGGAGCTCCCACCGGCGCTCGACGAGTGGTGGCAACGTGCCGCGGCGCGCGATCCCGAACAGCGCTTCCAGTCGGCGAAGGAGCTCGCCGACAGTCTCGCGGTGGCGCTCGGGATCCAGCAAGTGCTCGCCGTTCCCCACATTCCACCTCGACGGCCGAACCCGAGCGTCACCGAGCTGACGCCCGCGCTCGGGGCGGTCTCGCCGTCGCGCGTCGTGCGTGCCAACACGCCACCTCGCATGCTCGTCGACGAGCCGCTGGAGCACACCGATACGACAGGCGCGCCGGTCTCGCGGACGCGCCGCTCGTTGATCTCCTTACCGGACCGGCTGCGTCGGCGGCACCTCGCCGGGTTCGCGGTGGGCGGCATAGCGCTCGGCATCCTCGTGACGCTGCTCATCCTGAGCGCCGGAAGTAAGCCGAAAGACGCCGTGCGGATCGTGGCGGCGCCGCCCGTCGTGCCCGCGCAGCCCGAGCCCAAGGTCGAGGTGATCGAGGTCGCTCCGGCGCCGGTCCCCGCCCCGAGCGCGAGCGCGGCTCCCGTCGCGGCGGGCTCTGCAGCTTCCTCGAGTGTCCCCAAGAAGAAGAAGGGTCCTCCTCCTCCGCGCCGATCGGGCGTGCCCGACTACGGGATCTGAATCGATGCACTCTCGCCGCCTTTCGCAGCTCACCCTGGCTCTCTTGCTCGCCGCCGCGCCCGCCTTGGCCGAACCGACCGCGGAAGATCGCGCCACGGCCCGCGCCTTGGCGGCAGAAGGGTACCAGGCGCTCAAGAGCCAAAAGTACGAGCTCGCGGTCGATCGCTTCCAGCGCGCAGAAGCACTGGTGCACGCGCCGACGCTGCTCGTGGACCTCGCGCGCTCGCTGGTAGGGCTCGGAAGGTTCGTCGAAGCGCACGAGAACTATCAGCTCGTCATCCGCGAAGGTCCGAGCGACACGGTGCCCTGGTCCTGGCAGAAGGCGTACGAGAACGCAGTGAAAGAAGACGCGGCGCTCGAGCCGCGCCTCGCCTGGATCACCATCGAGGTCTATGGTCACGACAACCCGACGGTGAAGATCGACGGCAAGGAGATCGCGTCGGCGGCAGTCGGGGTCAAGCGTGCGATCGATCCCGGCAAGCGAACCATCTCGGTGGAGGCCCCGGGCCTGCTCAGCGCGGAAAAGACGGTGGAGCTGCCCGAAGGTTCGAGCGCCAAGGTCGCGATGACCTTGCTCGAGGAGGACGCGCCGCCTCAGCCGCCGCAGGTGGAAATCGTGACCGCTGCGCCGGCTCCCACGTCGAGCAGGAGCAAGCTGCCCATGATGATCGCTTTCGGGGTCGGCGCCGCCGGGTTCGTCGCTTCGGGCGTCACCGGTGCGCTGATGTTGAGCGAGCGCTCGCAGCTGAAGGAGCAGTGCAACACGCAGCGACGCTGCCCATCCGGCGCTCGAGACGACCTCTCGAACTACCAGACTTACGGAACCATCAGCGCGATCACGCTCGGGGTCGGAGTCGCCGGAGCCGCGACGGGCATCACGCTGCTCCTGCTCGACAAGAAGCAGGAAAGGCCGCCGGGAGAGCTCGCGCTGAGCCCCTCGATCGGGCTCGGATTCGTCGGCATGAACGGGAGCTTTTGATGCGCGCGCTCACCGCCTCGACGCTGTTCGCTTCCTTGCTCGCTCCGCTGCTCCTCCTCGCTTCGTGCCAGCGGGTGCTCGGTGACTACGTCATCGACGACGGCGCCTTCGCGCCGGCGAGCGCAGCCAGTGGCGGGGCTTCGGGCGCCTCTGCCCAAGGGGGCTCCTCCGGGACTGGCGCCGGCGGCGTTCCTCCGGCGGGGCTCTGCGAGCCGGAGCAGTTTCAGTGCGCAGGTCCCGTGCTCCAGAAATGCAACCCGGAGCGGAACGGCTGGATCAACGTGAGCGCCTGCGCGTCCGCTGCGCTGTGCGATCCGGCGTCGAAGCAGTGCTTGACCGCCGCGTGCGAAGCCGGGCAGCAGCGCTGCAACGGCGCCGACCTCGAGCACTGCAACGACGCGCGCGACGGCTGGGAGCTCGCGGAGTCTTGCGCGACGGCTGGCCACTGCAACGCTTCCCTCGGTGCGTGTACCGCCGCGCCGTGCACGCCCGACATGGTGCAGTGCAGCGGCGCCGAGCTTCAAAAGTGCTTGCCCGATCGCACCGGGTGGGAGCTCGTGGCGACGTGCGCGACACCTGCGCTCTGTGACGTCGCCGAGGAGACTTGTAAGGAACCCGTCTGCGGGGAGGACCTCCCGAGCTCGGATT
>JAEZYO010000909.1 GCA_023419055.1 Pseudomonadota bacterium
GTTTGAATCCTTCGGCAGATGCTCGAGGGCTAACCCGAACATCGCCTTTAATGCTCACTAGGCTGCTCTTCTACGTTCGGGGGGAACGTAGGAGCAGATGTATCACCCACGCGATTTACGCGGGTGATGGGACTCAGTTTTCAAGGACCGAGGGGAGTTGCTTTCTCCCGAGCGGGCGGCGGAACCTAGTTTCGGTTTTCGGTTCCGTCAAGAACCTTCAGTACGATTTCTGTCTGCACCCGCGCGAGGGCTCAAATTCTGCGGGAAAATGGCCCCCCCGCGGGCAGCTCTCGGAGGGCTCGAGGTTCGTGAGGGACCGCCACCGCCGGGCTTGCCCCCGGTCAGCCCCAATTGGCCGGCGCCCAGCTCTGAACACCTGATCCGTTGAGCAACAGTTCAGTCTCGAGGGCCCCTTCGGGGACACCGGGGGCTTGGGCGCGGCCCGATCGATCCCTGGCAAAAGCCTCGACCTCGGGGCCGCATCGTTCGGACGCGCAGCCATGCGCCACGCCGCTCCTCGCTCGCGGCGTTCCTAAAGCACCGATCGGTTTGCAACCGATCGGTGTTCTCTAGTGTCTTTTTCATCGGGGCGGCACGCGCTGCACGCGCCGCCCCGCCCCGCGGCCGCTTCGCGGCGAGCGCACCGGCTTCAAACCGTTTGTCGCTCTGGAGTAGCCCTGACGGGCACTCTGCCCTGTGCCAGCACGGCGATCTGGTCGCTCGTGAAGGGTTGGTCGAATAGGGTCGTGTCTAGGTTCGGGTCGTAGGTCTTGATGAGCCGGATGAGCTCCGCGTGTTCCAGCGGCTCGAGCACGGCGGGGAAGGCGCCGGCACCGACGGCACGTCCTCGCCGAGGTTCATGACCTGACCGCGAGGTAAGCTCAGCGTCAACATGTAGCGCGTGGCCAAGCGCTCCCAATCGTCCTTGATCTCCGCGTTGAGCACTCGGAGCAGATCGTCTTTGGGCTCTCGGCACGAGCGGCCGCGAAGTAGCTCGTAAACGCCGTTCTCAGCAAGTCCTGCCCGCCACTCGCGGCCTGGCTGCTGACGCTCGCGAGTACCGCTTTCGGTACGGGCAGCGGATCGAGCTCTTCCTCACAACTTCCGGGGCAGCATTCTCGGGGCAGCATTCTCAACGCCAGACTGAGCCGAGCGTGCAGCGCGACCTGCTCGGCCATTGCATCTGTTTTCGGGGCCGCGGCTCGACTGCCCCGCTGTCTTCGAAGCCCAGGTCGCGAAGGTCGACCAGTTCGAATTATCCGACCTCGGCCAATACTCCCATCAACGAGTGACAATGTTGCATGATCCACAAGTTGCGGATCACCGGGGTCTGGGTGTTCGTGACGCGATCGATTTCGGCAAGCATCGCCGCGGCGGCCCCCGGCGCCAGCAAGGGATTGTTCGTTGACGAATCCCTCGTCGGCTCAACATGGCCAAGGTGCCCCGAACGCGGGAAGGAATGTTCGATCGCCGCCCAGAATCCACCGCCGCCGTGGCGGGACAACTCGCGACGTCGGGATCTAGGATCACGCCGGGCCGCGGCCTGGTTTCGCGGAAGCGAGGCGTTCTACCGCCGCTTCACCGCTTACGTCGCCCGGAACCTCGAGCTGAGTGTCAGGGTCGCCCTCGACCCCGAGAGTTCCGATTCGCTTCAAACGCTCGTACGAGAACTCATTGAGGCCGGGCACGGAATGAACGTCGTTCCAGTCTCGAAATCCGCCGCGTGCGCGCCGAGCTTCTACCAGGGAGCGAGCCTGTTCCGCTTCGATACCTTCGCCGGTCAGTTCCTCTTCGTTTGCCAGGTTCAGGTTGATGCGAGCCATCGTCCTCGTCTTTGCACCCCGCGTACCAAACGAGCGTCGTGGCCGCCGGTGACGCGCGACCCGAAACCATCCTTACCGTCGGGACCCGAATATTGACTATGGGTTCCGAACCTTCTTCCTTCCCGAGAGAAGAAGCCGCGTGTAAGGTGCTCACGAGTCGGCGGATCATGCCGCATCGGAGCCGCTACGATCATCGCCGAAATCGATCGAAGCGCCCTTCACGCGCAAAAATGCCGTCACCGCGGAGGCAACGATGACCCCACGCAGCTTGTTGGTCGGAATCGCACTAGTCGGCGCAGCCAACGTCGTCGACGCGCCGTCGGCCCTGGCGGGCCACTCTCGCCATCGACCGGAGGTCGAGGAACTGCTCGCACTGGACCCAGCGCTCGGGCAACTTCCGGAGTCGCTCACGATCGACGAGGACGGGAACCTCTTCGTGTCGATGTCGACGTTCATCGCCAAGGTGAGCCCGAACCTCGAACTGTCGAACTACGCAACGCTTCCTCTTCCATCCGTCGCTCACTTCGCTCTGGGCGTGAAGGTCGGCCCCGACGGCTGCCTTTACAACGTGAGTGGCGCGTTCGTCAGCGATCCTCCCGGCGCGTTCGTATGGCGGATCTGCGAGGAAGACGACGTCGAGCTGTTGGCGACGCTCGACCCGAACGGTTTCCCCAACGACCTGGCATTCGACGACGACGGCCTCATGTACGTCACCGATCCCTTCCTCGGCCGTATCTGGCGAGTGGATACGTACGGCAACGTAGAGGTGTGGCTCGATCATCCGCTGCTCGACGGAAACGCGGATGATCCGGTGCTCCCCGCGCACTATTTCGGAGTTGACGGCATCGCGTTCGACAAGAACAAGAAGAACCTCTACGTCGGCAACCTCGACTTCGGGGAAATTCTGAAGATTGCGCTGAAGCCCGACGGGCAACCCGGCGCCATCGAAACCTATGCGCGTGACCCGCTGCTCCTCGGGGCGGATGGCCTCGCGTTCGACAAGCAAGGGACCCTCTACGTCGCGGTGAACGCGGCAGATCGTCTGGTTGCCGTCGACCATTGTGGCAACGTCGACGTCATCGACGAAGGTTCGCCGCTCGACGCGCCGTCGAGCCTTGTCTTCAGCACGCGACCCGACGAAAAAAAGACGCTCTATATCTCGAGCTTCGCCATCAATCGCGCGCTCGGTGCCGTTCCTGGCCCGCCCGAACCTGCGCTTCTCTCCTTCGAGGCACAGCACCCGGGGCTGCCCCTGCTCGATTAACGGTCCCGCCGGCGACCGAGCTTGAAGGTCGCGGACAGTCGAGCGACTCTCCGGCCACGTCCCCATGGCCACCTTGTCTCGGCTCGTCACTCGCCCCGGATCGCTGCGCCCTCTTCTTGGCTCGTGTGCGTTGCTGTTGCCCGCCGTGTCGGCGTGTCACTCGCAGCCAAAGGTCGGTGGGGCGGCGCCCGAGTCCGCGCAGGCTTGTGAGGAGAGGCAGCAGCGTTTCGTTCAGTTTTTGGAAGCGCTTCCAGAGCGGTCGGTGGCGGCCGCCGGGTTCGTCGATCTCCCCCTCACGACTCTGGGAGTGAGCCCCGGCACCGGTCCGGTGCTCGAGGTTTCTACGACCAAGGTGGTGCTCGACGGAAAAGTCTTGTCCGAGACCACGTTGGACCAACGAGTGCAACGCGTCGCGGACTGGCTTTCGGAGCGTGTCACGCCGAGCTCAGGCGAGAAGACGGTGCTCTACGTCGCTGCCTCCGCAGACCTCGATGTCAGCACGCTGCGCGCCTACCTCACGAAGGTCCCCGAGGCGATGGATCTCCGACTCCTCGTTCGCACCGAGGCGGGGTCGGCCCCCGCAGGCACGGCCGCGAACCCCGAGGCGCTCGAGATCGCGCGCGAGCTCCTGTCAGAGCAAGATCCCGAGCGGCGCGCGTCCCGCTCGCTCGAGGCGTATCGGTCCTTCTCGAGCTGTAGCGCCTTCGACGAGGCGGTGGCAGCGTCGTCGAGCGCCCCGCGTGAGCAGCGCTGGCCAGCGCGGCGCACGGCCCTCATCGAAGCCTCGCGCCAGTGCCGCTGCAGCGAGCTCGATACGGCGAGCCTGCAGCCCATCGCGAGCGCGGAGCAGCGCGCCGGCGCCGCCGGTCTGGGCGCGTTGCCCGCCGCGTTCTTGCGCGATCACCGCTGTGAAGCGAGCATGCCCCGGCGTTCCATCGGCAAGCTGGTCAAACAGATGGAGGCCTTCGACGCGGAGTTCGCCGGCGGCTGGCAAAACGACGCCTTGAAGTTCGAGGAGGTGCTCGGAAACGAACGCCTGCTGAACTATTTCTGCAACGCGCTGCCGGGAGAGACGCTCGCCGCTCGCCAGCGCACGCGCGCGACACTCTACTTCCGCCCACGAGGAGCCAACGCCTGTCAGGAGTGGCGCTTCGAGCCGCTCGCCCCCGGCGCCCCCATGGGCACGCTCCGGCGAGTCGTCAAAGCGAACCAGAGCGCGCTCGCCTTCCACTACTGGCAGGCAGCCGAAGAGATCCGCCTGTTCGGTCCCGTTCCCCAGGACGCACCGACGAAGG
>JAEZYO010000922.1 GCA_023419055.1 Pseudomonadota bacterium
ACCCAGGACTTCGACCCCGAGATCGTGCGCATCGAGCCCGAGGGCTTCCCCACCGCCGGCACCTATCGCGGCGTCGAGGAAGTGCGAGAACACGTCAGGAAAGGGCGCGGGAGTTGGGCCGAAGGGACCTGCGAGCCCGAGAAGTTTTTGGTGAACGGCGACAAGGTGGTCGTGTACCTCCAGGCTCGGGTTCGCCTCCACGGCTCGACCGATTGGGTGGGCGGACGCTTCGCCGACGGCTTCGTCTTCCAGGGCGGCAAGATCGTCCAATACCTCTCCTTCGGCGAACGAGCAGACGCCCTCGAGTGGGCTGAGATCGAGGATCAGTAAGCTACGAAAGGTGGCTACGGATGAGCTCGATCGTGCCCTGACTCGCACCTGAGAGCGCTGCTAGCCGGTCGAGCGCTCGTCGAGCGCGAGCGTCTCCCAGAACGGGCGCCAAGTAGCGTTCGGCTCCGGCCTGCGCCGCGCTGGCAGCTCCAACCGCCTCCAGCACCTCTCGTGACAACGAGCCGTCGACCGCGATGCCGGCGGAACGTGCAACCTTCAGAAACGCTTCAGCAGCGCTGAGGACGACCGGGAGCGTACGAAAGTGCTCCGGTAGGTCCGCGAAACTCGGGTCCAATCGTTCCGGCGTCATACGGTCATTGGTCCAGTGTTACCAGGGTCGTCGAGCTCGAACCGCCTTCTCGTCGCCGGCCTTCCCCCCTCGCTCCGTCATCGCTCACTCTCGCCCGCGATCCGGCGCGTCACTCAGGTGTCGTCGTCGGCGGGCTCGACCGGTTCGACGCTCTTGCGAGCTGCCTTCGGCTTCGGACGAGCCTTCGACACGGGCTTCATCGTGAAAACGATGAAGTTGCGGACGTCCATGAGGTCGCGGGGGACCTCTCCCTGTTCGGTGAGTTTGTTCGCAATCAGGCGCGCGACGCTGAGGAACGTCGCGTACCCAATTCCGCTCGGCCGCGCCGAAACGGAACGCTGCGCCGAGACCGCCTTGACCTGCTTCCTGAACATCGTCGGCTCGACGCACACATGGTCGAATGGGTGCACGAGCGCGCTGAGAGCGGTCACGAGCTCCCAGCCAGGCGGCGCGCCAAACGTCGCCGTGAAAGTCGTCACGAAGCGGTCGAAGCGCTTGTCGTGCGGCCCGGTACCGTGAAGGAGCTCGCGAAGCGCGCCAGGCAAGCCCCGCTCGCCACTCGACGGTGTGAGCACGAGCTGCGCCGCTGGAACGAGCCCGCTCGACGCGAGGACGTCTCGTACCACCTGCCACACGTCCGCCGGGCTCCGGTTGCTCGTGAGCGAATCGAGCGCCTTCGCCGACAGCCGCTCCTCGGCTGCCGAGAGCGCGGTGCGAAGGTGCCCGTTGGCCCCGCCGCGGACGTTCTCGATCCAGCTCGGATCCGAAAAGCCCGACGCGTACGTCTCGCGAAACTTCGCGAGCTGGCTCGAGAGCGTAAAGGCCGACGACTTACCGCCGTCGCCATTGCTTTTCGCGCGCCCGGCGAGCACTCCTTGCAGCCGCGCGAAGGCGAGCTGTTGTTCCGACGTTGGCCGTTCCACTCGCTTCATCAGCTGGTCGAAGCCGCTCGCGAGCGTCCGCTCCTCACCGTTTTCGAACAGGTAGCGGCGCTTGCCGTCCTTTTCGCCGGCGAACACGCCGACGCCCCAGTCCTTTCGCAGGGAGTGCGCGAAGAGTATCGGAACGGTCAAATCGTCGGCAGGGAGCGCCATTTCGTCCTTTTCTCGCGGTGCAAATCACCGCCCTCGACGCGGGTGCGTCTTTTTTCGAAAACCGCGCGCGGCGTGCCTCTACGGCGCCTGCGGCGCGAAATGGCACAGTAGCACGTTTCGTTGGCTGGCGTCGGCCTGCCGACGAGCGCGGCCGCGTCAGAGCACGGGCTGTTTGCCTGCGGGTCGCCTTCGGGGTACTGGCCGATCTCACCCGAAAGGTCACCTTGGGAACACGTTTGTTCGTCGGAAATCTATCGTTCGGAACTAGCCAACAAATGATCGTAGAGGCGTTCGCCGCCGCTGGCGAAGTGCGCGAGGTCGCACTCCCTACTGATCGAGAAACCGGTCGTCCGCGCGGCTTCGCGTTCGTGACGATGGCCGACGAGCAGTCGGCTCAGAACGCCATCAGCCAGCTGAACGGCGCCGAGCTCGATGGTCGTCAGCTTCGCGTCGACGTCGCGCAAGAGCGCCAGGGTGGTGGCGGCGGCGGCTTCCGCGGTGGTGGCGGCGGCTACGGCGGTGGAGGTGGAGGCGGCGGTGGCTACGGCGGCGGCGGCGGCAAGCGCAAGAAGAGCGGCGGCGGCAGCCGTCGCGGCAGCCGCGACCGCTTCTAAGCCGCACGTGTAGGGAGGGTGTTGCCCACGTTGGGTTGCGCGCGAGCGCGGCCCAGCGTGGACAACCGCCCGGTCGGCACAGCATCTGCGGGCCTGGGTGGTGGCTTGCGATTGGCCTTGCATCTAACCATCCGGTTAGCTAACCATCTGGTTAGATGCAAACCGACGCGTTGAGCCAGACGTTCGCCGCGCTGGCCGATCCGACCCGCCGCGCGATCTTGAAGCGGCTGGCGGCGGGACCCGCGAACGTGAAGGAGCTGTCGCAACCGTTCGACATGAGCGGTCCGGCGGTGTGCAAGCACCTGCGAGTCCTCGAGCGCGCGGGCCTGGTCCGGCGCCGTCGAGAAGCGCAGTCCCGCCCGTGCGAGCTCGATCCCGCGCCGCTCAAGGAGATCGCCGCGTGGACCGACGCGTACCGCGAGTTCTGGGACGAGAGGTTCGATCGGCTGGGTGCGTACCTGAACCAGCTGCAACAACCGACCGGAGGGAGCCATGCACGTCGCCGCAAGCGCTGATCTGATCGACGACCGCGAGTACGCGGCACCGCCCGAGCTGGTCTTCGAGGTGTGGACCAAGTCCGAGCACCTCGCGCGCTGGTTCGGCCCCGACAACGTCGAGGTGGAGCTCTGCGAGGTCGATGCGCGCCCCGGTGGCGTGATCCGACTCCAGCATCGCTTCCCCCGGGGACCGCTCGTCTCGATCCGCGGCGTGTTCGACGAGGTGGTGCCGCCGAAGCGCCTGTCGTTCACGTTCACGTTCGTCGATTCGAACGATCGCCCGACGGTCAACGCAATGATGCCCGAGTGGCCCGCCGGGGCGCACATCGTGATGACGGTGGAGCTCTTTCCCACCGCGCGCGGCACACGCATGACCGTGGCGCAGCGGGTCGCCGAACCGGAGCTCACCGATTCGCCAGCGATCGTGCGCCATAAGAAGCTCGCCGCGATCGGCTGGAACCAGACGGCAGCGCGCCTCGTCGCGTACCTCGAGGAACAGCTCGGCACTGATCTCGAACGGAGGACACCATGGGACTCTTGACCTTCAGCATCAACGTCACCCTGGACGGCTGCGTCGACCACCAGGAGGGGATCGTCGACGACGAGACACACGACCTCTTCACTCGCCTCCTGGCCGAGAGCGGGGCCATGCTGTGGGGCCGCGTCACCTACGAGATGATGGAGGCCTACTGGCCCGCGGTAGCCCGCGGCGACGTGGAAGCGCCGCCAGCACTACGCGAGTGGGCCGTCACCCTGGAGGCCAAACCGAAGTACGTGGTCTCGTCCACGCGCAAAGATTTCTCGTGGAACAACAGCCACCACATCGCAGGCGACCTCTGCACGGGCGTGCAGAAGCTCAAGGACGCGACCCCGGCGGGCGTGCTCCTCGGTAGCGGCAAGCTGGCGACCGAGCTCGACCGGCTGGACCTGATCGACGAGTACAAGTTCCTCGTTCACCCCAGGATCGCCGGCCACGGCCCCACCCTGTACCAGACCGGGCTGCCCAGCACGCGACGGCTCGAGCTCATCTCGGCGAAGCCGCTCCGCTGCGGCGCAGTAGCCATGCACTACCGGCGCGCGCCCTGACTCAAAGTAGCCCCGTCACCTCACGAGCGCGACCGATTGCGCTCAGCGCTCGTCCGCGCCGATGTCGGGCAGCGCAGTGTCGTGTGGTTCGCCGTCGATGTCATCGCCGGAATCCTCGACCACGCTGGCCTGATCGAGCGCGCCACTGGCGCTCGCAGCCAGGTGAAGATCATGGGCGGCAGCGTCGACGAACCAGTCGCTTTCCGCTGCTTCGAGGTTCGCGTCGAGCACGGCCTGTGAGTCATCGCGGCCCCTGATGCTGACGACCAGGTTGTTGGTCAGGGTGACGTCGGTGTTGGGCCAGCGGTGCGAGATCGACGCGAACCCGGTGTCATGCAGCACCGTGTTGTGGAGGACCCGAGCGCCGTGAGCCTGCTCGAGCTCGATTCCGCTGTCGAAATACTGAAGGCCAAAAGTCGTCGAGATGACGTTGTTGCGGATCACGCCGTCGTAGTGCCCGACGTAGCCGATCCCGGGGTACGGGTCGTCGGCGTACGCGCGGTTGGGCTCGGCACCGCCGCCGTCCCCGAGGCCGAAGCCGATGCCTCGCGCACAGTCGATGATGGTGTTCTGCTCGACGAGCGTGTCCCGCGACGCCGTCCAGAAGTGGATCGCGTGCTCCGCCAGGCCGCCGTTCTCGCAGTAAATGTTCTTGAACGTGTTGCGGCGCACGACCCAGCCCCGCGCCTGGTGGCCGTCGATGCCACCGGTGTAACACCCACCCGTGTGAGTCGCGACGTGCGTTCGTCCCTCCTCCGTGAGCTCGAGCAGCGAACATTCGAGCCTGCCCTCGTCCACGTAGGTGTTGGGGGTGGCGCCGCTCGTGTTCACCTTCACGAACTGTTCGCCCCCGTCCAGCACTTTGAGGTTGTAGAGCCGCACGTGGGTGACGTCGCTGCTGCTGCCGCCCGTCACGTGGATCGGATGAGTGACGGCGCGCATCACCGTCAGATCGGCGATCGTGACGTCGGAGGCGCTCACGGTGATCACTTCCTCGGTCACGTACTCGCCGTCGATGACGACCGCGTCACGGTTGCCGGAAGCCCCACGCAGGGTGATGCCCGGTTTCGTCACCTGGATCCGGCGCGCTCCCTCGTCCGCTCCGGTCATCGTGTAAGTGCCGTCCGAAAGCAGAATCGTCGTGCCGGAAGCGGCGTCGGCCACGATGCTCGGCAGCTCATCGCTCTGCTCCGGCGTCACTTCCACGGTCGGTCCCGTCGGATCGGGCAGCGGTTCACAGTCGCCGTCGTCACCGTTGGGTGCGCCGCCGCTGTCGCCAGGCTGGCCTGCCTCACCGCCGCCACTGGTGCCGGCATTCGAGCCGCCCGTACCACTGCCGCTCGAGTAGCTCGCTCCGGCGCTCCCTCCCGTTCCCGATCCGCTGGCGCCCGCATTGCCGTTGCCACCACTCGCGGCGCTGTTCCCCTGGGAAGCTGGCTCTTCCCCACAAGCGCTCGACACGAGCAGCGTGAAGAGCCCGATCACACCTCTTCGGAGCATGGGCCCGAGTATCGCACGACCCGTCCGCCATCGGGTGGAACGTCTTTTTGGGGAGGGAGTGCTGCTCTTGCCCGACGCGCCGTAGCTGTTTCGCTCGGAGTTCAGCGATGAGAGCGCTGTCGCCTTCGAGTACGAAGCATGAATCCGAGCAGCAAGGTCAACCAGGGCGCGACCGTGCCCTTCGTCTCGCTCCCCACTCGACAAGCGCACGAGACGTAGCGGTCGTCCTCACTCTTGCTC
>JAEZYO010000978.1 GCA_023419055.1 Pseudomonadota bacterium
CTCGAGCGCCTTCTTTCCAGCTTCTTCTATACGGGGATCGAGTGAGTGAAGGGCTTTACGCGCTGCCCTCATCATCAGATCGAGCCCGTCGGCCAGGTCGTCGGCCGCGCTGCGCTCGTGGCCGGCGCCGGCCCCATGGGGCGGCACGTCAGCCGGCCCCTGATCGGACGGAGGGATCTCGACGGGTCTCATGGCACCTTGCCTCGATCACGACGCATGAAAATTGCCATGCGCACCAGCGAGCGCCCGCGCAAGGGGGCGAGCGAGGAATGTCCCCTTGTCAGTCGAGGCTCCTGCAGTATTGAAAGGGGACATGTACCCAGCCCAGCGTACCGGGGAGCTCGAAGCCGCCATCGACGCGATCGTGCGGACGTACGACGGGCCAGAGGTGATCAACAACCTCGAGAGCGCCGCGCTTCCCAACAAGCGCGCCACGGTCGAAGCGTTTCGCCACTTGAAGCCGGTGATCTACCTCGGCTTTTACAGTCAGCGCTCACTCACCAGGGATAGCCTGCGCTACGCGCTCAGCGAACACCTCTACCCGGCGTACGAGATTTTGGTCGAGCAGATCCGGCGCGCTCAGACGTACGAAGAGCGCGCGGGCCGCGCGCCCAAGCAGCCCGAAGGCTGGAGTGAGGACATCGTGCTCGGGCTATTTCGCGCGATGCCGGAGATCCGCCGCACGTTGAACGCGGACGTGGTCGCGGCGTTCGAGGGCGACCCGGCCGCGAAGAGCATCGAAGAGGTGGTGTTCAGCTACCCGGCGGTGGAAGCCATCACCGCGTACCGCATCGCCCACTTCCTCCACGAGCAGGGCGTGCCCATGATCCCGCGCATCATCTCGGAGCATGCGCACAGCGAGACGGGCGTGGACATCCACCCCGGCGCGAAGATCGGTGAAGGCTTCTTCCTCGATCACGGCACGGGCGTCGTGATCGGAGAGACCGCGGAGCTCGGGCGCGCGGTGAAGATGTTCCAGGGCGTGACGCTCGGCGCGCTCTCGACCCGCCGGGCCGACTACGTGAACGGCCGCTTGCCCACCAAGCGTCACCCCACCATCGAAGATCACGTCACGATCTACACCGGAGCCACGATCCTCGGCGGCGAGACGGTGATCGGTGCCGGATCCGTGATCGGGGGCAACGTGTGGCTCGTGAAATCGGTGCCGCCCGGCTCGAAGGTGTTCGGGCGCGGCCGCGAAGAGAGCTGAGCTTTCTCAGGTATCCGGCAACCCGCGGGGCCAGGTGTCTTGCGCCTCGAAGCCGATGAGCTCCCGCGCCGGCGCGACGTCGAAGCTCTCGCCGCCCTGGGGACCCAGGCAGTAGAGGAGCGCGTAGGAAATGTTCTCGGCTTCGACGGCGCAGGCGAAGAAGCGCGCGGTGTCGCCGCGGCTCACGTAGCGGCTGAAGAGGCCCGAGCGCATGAGCTCACCGGCCTCCGCACGGTTGCGCACCATCCACCCGATGCGCGCGGCGACGACGCTGAGGCCGTAGACGCGCGAGTACATCTCTCCCATCTGCTCGGCCCAGATCTTCGTGAGCGCGTAGTGATTCTTCGGCAGCCCGTCGGGCTCGGCCGGGTCGCGTCCCACGCCGGCGGCCTGGATCGAGCTCGCGAGGATCACGCGCCGGAGCTTTCTCTCCCGCGCCACGTCGAGCACGTTGAACAAGCCCCGCACGTTCGGGCCGATGAGGGTCTCGAACGGGGCATCGTCGGGCATCGCGGCCAGGTGAACGAACGTATCGACCCCCTCGCAAGCGGCGTTCACGGCCTCGCGCTCTTCGATGTCGCCGAGGACGAAATCGCCGACGAGGGGTGGGAGTACTCGATCGACCCCGCGCACCGCGTGCCCGCGTCGAGCGAGTTCTTCGCAGACCGGCTGCCCGATGGCGCCGCTCGCGCCGGTGACCAAGACGAAGGCCATGGGCAGAGGAGGATGACACGCTACAATCGCCGCGCTCATGGCTTTCGGCGAAGTCGACGCGTGGCTCCTCGACCTGGACGGCACCCTCTACACCTCCGGATGGGTCAAGCTCGGCATGGCCGCAGAGCTTGCCCTGGGGGGGCTCGGCGTCGCGGGCGTGTTGCGGCACTTCCGCCACGAGCACGAGCGCATCCGGGATCTCGACGCCGGCGGCGACCCGTTCCGGCTCCAGCTCGAGCGCACCGCCGAGGCCCTCGGGAAGCCGGTGGACGCGGTCGAGGCGATCGTTCGCGAGTGGATGATCCGACGGCCGGCAAAATGGATCAGGCGCGCGAAGCGCGAGCAGCTCTTCGCCGAGATCCGGGCGTTCCGAGCGCAGGGTGGAAAGACCGCGGTCGTCAGCGACTACCCCGCGCGCGACAAGCTCGAGGCGCTGGGGGAGCCGGAGCTCTTCGACGCCGTGGTGGCGAGCGGCGAGCCTTCCGGTCCGCCGCGCTTGAAGCCCGATCCAGCCGGCTACCTGCGCGCCGCGACGACGCTCGGGGTCGCTCCCGCGAGGTGTCTCGTCATCGGCGACCGTGACGACGCGGACGGCGCGGCCGCTCGCGCGCTGGGCGCGCAGTTTCGGCTGATTGGTTAGCTGCGCGAGCGCTTCAACGAGCGGAGGAGGCTCGGAAAGCTGGCCGCCACGGAAGCAGTAGGGTGCGACATCAGCTCCTTGAAGAGCGCTTCCCGCTTACCGTCGAAGAAGCGCAGGCACCAAGCTTCGATGCGGCTCACGTCGTTTTCGGAAATGGAGACGACGAGCCCCGGAACGCCCAGCCTGAGCTGATAGCTACCGAGCTTCTGGTACCAGATCGTGAGCTTGTCCTGACCTGACGGTTCTCGCAGGGTGGCGGTGCGCAAGGTGAGGGCTTCATCGGAGTCCCCGCTCGCGGCAAGCTCGTCCTGGTAAGCTCGAATGAGCTGGAACACGCCTCGTGCCTCGGCGGCGCTTTCAACCTCCAAGTGGCTCCACGCCTTGGAGAAGGAGGGAAGGTCGCGTGTGGGGGGCATCGAGGTCCGGTTCGAACGGGTGGTCGCCCGACAAATACTGCTAGCTTCGAAAGCGATGCATGTCTAGCCCGAGCAACATGATCCAAAGTTCATGTTTCGGCTGTTTTCCTGCTGAAAAGCGCAGCATGACCACTCCGTAACACCGCGGGGCTCGAGCGCTTTCTCGTTCATCGTCGCAGAGCGCGACTTTGGGGGCGGGACCGCTTTGTGATACTTCGCACGGCACGCTTCGCGACGACGAGGAGCCGAGGAAAATGCGCGCGCCGTATAGGTTTCGAAACGGACTCTGGGGCACGATGTTCGGAATCATTGCTGGAACGGCGCAGGCGCAACCCGCGCCCGCACCGGGCGCGCCGCCTCAACCTGGGACTCCGCCGGGTCAACCACGACCCCCCGCGCCCGCGCCCGCCGCGCCGCCTCCGGCTGCACCCGCCGAGGCCGCCCCTGTCGCACCCGCAGAGCCCGCGCCGGTCGTGCCGCCCGCCGCACCCGCCGAACCTCCTCCCGCAGCGGCCC
>JAEZYO010000999.1 GCA_023419055.1 Pseudomonadota bacterium
TCTACTTGTCCGGCGTCGTATCCGGCATCGCCAGCGCCGCGTACCTGTTGAAGGGCACGGACACGCGCGACTCCTGGGCGCGCTCGGGCGCGGAGTGCGCCGTCGCGTTCGGCCTGATGATGCTCACGAGCGGGCCGCTCTGGGCCAAGAAGGCGTGGGGCGTGTACTGGGTGTGGGATCCGCGCCTCACGACGACGCTCCTCACCGTGCTCATCTACGCCGCTGTCGTCGTGCTGCGCTCGTTCGCCGGCGAGGGCGCGGCGGAACGTCGCTTCGCCGCGGCGCTCTCGGTGCTCGGCACCTTCAACCTCCCCATCATCCACTACTCGGTGCAAAAGTGGGGCGGCAACCACCCTGTCGTGGTCGGCAAGGGCGGCGGCGGGCTCGGCCACCCGGACATGAAGCACGCGCTCCTCATGGGCTTCGTCTCGATGACGCTGCTCGCGATCCTCTTGCTCTGGTCGCGCGCGCGGCTCGCCCATAGCCGTTCCCAACTCGAGCGGTTGAACGAGCAGGTCGCCGCGAGCGGACTCGGGGACGCCGCCTGAGCGAGCGTACGGAGAACTCAAGCTGATGAGCCAGGACCAAAAGCCCACTACAACCGGCGCTCCGAGCGACCGGGCCACCGAGTTCGTCCCCGATCAGGGAGGCAACGACAACACGAGCGCGGGCACCTTGCTCGTCGTCGCCTACCTCGTGATGTGGGCCATCTTGCTCGGCGTGATCCTGCTCACGTGGCGCCGGCAAGCGCGGATCGACTCGCGCCTGAAGGACCTCGAGCGCACTCTAGCCGCCGCCGAGAAGGCGGCGCCTGGCGGATGACGGCAGAACACGTCATTTATATCCCCGGTGTGCTCCTGGTCGGACTTACGATCGGCTACCTGCTCGGAGCGCGAGCCGTTCGCGCCGAGCTCCAGCGCATGAAAAAGCGCATGAAGGAGTAAGCATGCTGAGCTTCGACCTCTCTGAAGAGCAGAAGTCCCTGATCGAGACCGCGCGCCGCTTCACGCGCGAGCGCATCATCCCCGTGGCTGCGGAGTGCGATCGCGAGGCTCGCTTCCCCAAAGACGTGTTCGAGGCCGCCCACGCCCTCGGCCTGGTCAACGCCACGGTGGAGCCGGAGTACGGCGGTCCGGGTCTGGGTGAGATCGACAACGCGATGATGGCCGAGCAGCTCGCTTACGGCTGCACCGGCATCCAGACCAGCCTGCTCGCGAACACGCTCGCCCTCACGCCGATCCGCCTGGGCGGGAACGAAGCGCAGAAGAAGAAGTACCTCGGCATGCTCACGGCCGAGCCCCTCTTCGCGAGCTATTGCACCACCGAGCCGAGCGGTGGAAGCGACGTCGCCGGGCTCCGCACGCAGTTCAAGAAGGTCGGCGACGACTACGTGTTGAACGGCGAAAAGTGCTGGATCACGAACGCCAGCTTCGCAAGCTTCTACGTCGTCTTCGCGACGATCGACCCGGCCAAGCGTCACAAGGGCATCGCCGCGTTCATCGTCGACCGCGACACTCCTGGCCTCCGCGTCGGCAAGCACGAGGACAAGCTCGGTCAGCGGGCGAGCGACACCGCGACGGTCCATTTCGAGGACGTCGTGGTGAAGAAGGAGAACCTCCTCGCCCCCGAGGGTGAAGGCTTCAAGCTCGCGATGGAGACGTTCAACCAGACGCGCCCCGACATCGGCGCCATGGCGACGGGCCTGATGCAGCGCTGCCTCGACGAGTCGGTCGCGTACGCGAAGGAGCGCAAGACCTTCGGTCAAGCGATCGCGGAGCACCAGCTGGTTCAGGCCATGCTCGCGGAGATGGCGATCAGCACCGAGGCCACTCGCCTGCTCTACACGAAGGCGGCCTGGAGCCTCGATCACGGTAACCGCGACGCTTACCTCTCGGCTTGCGCCAAGGCGTTCGGCGCCGACCGCGCCATGCAGACGGCCATCGACGCCGTCCAGATCTTCGGCGGCAACGGCTACGTTCGCGACTACCCGGTCGAGAAGCTGATGCGCGACGCCAAGGTGCTCCAGATTTACGAGGGCACGAGCCAGATCCAGCGGCTCGTCATCGCGCGCACCCTGACGCGCTGAGCGAGCTCAGCGCGGCCCGATGAAGACGCCGCGCTGATTGAGCTCGTAGACTCGAGACCGGAGCTCGGCTTCGTCCCGGTCGAGATCGTTCCCGCTGTGCCCGTTCTTGCGGCGCTGCTTGACGAACGCGAGCTTGATCAGCGCGAGCTGCTTCTTGCGGCTCTGCGAGTAACCGCCCGGGCTCCCGCTCAGAGAGAAGTAGTTCCAGAGCGGCACCAACATCCAATAGCTCGCCGTGCGGCCGAGCTCGCGCGGGTGGAGCAGGCGCCCGACCTCGTCGACCAGCCCCCGGAGCACGATCGAACGGTCGCGTACGGCCAGGCACAGGATGAGGACGAAGAAGAGGGCGTCGAACGTCCAGAAGACGAGCAGCTTGAGGCCGAGCCCGAGTCCGCCTTCGAACAGGAAGGTCACGAGGGCGTTGTGAATGAAGTGGAGCCCGACCGCCGCGCCCCAGCCGCCGACGCAGGCGATGAGCTTCAGGGGCAACCCTCGGCTCTCGACGGCGATCCCGATTCCAAGCCCGGTCATCGCGGTGAAGGAGGCGTGCCCGAGCCCGCCGAGTACTGTCCGCAGCAGGTAGAGGCCGGTCAGCGCGCCAGTCCCGCCTTGAGCCCCGGCGCTCGAGACGTACAGGACGTCTTCCGTCAGGGTGAAACCAAGGCCGATGACGCCGCCGTACACGGCGCCGTCGAGCGCGCCGTCGAGCTCCCGCAGCCAGAACGCGGATGCCGCCCACAGGACCAGCAGTCCGACGCCCTTGGTCGTCTCCTCCACGAGCGGCGCAACGAACGATGCGGTGGACGCCTGAAGGAGCGGATCCCCCGGACCGGCGCCGAGCGCCATGGCGAGCGCCCCCTCCCCGAGCGCGTTTCCTACGATCGCGGTCATGGTCGCGACCACGGCGCCCCAGAAGAACGCGACCGATAGCAGCCAGAACGGTTCCGGCTCGTAGCGATCCGTGCCCTTGATCACCAAAAAATAAAAGAAGACCGTCGGAGCGATGATCGCGAGCGCAATGACGAGCAGCAAGAGCACGGCCCGAGGGTACCACTAGGCGTGCTTTTTCGGCGCGTTCCCGTTGCCGAAGGTCCCGGGCGATTGTAGCGTTCCGCCGTGTTTGGTCTGTCCCTGACCGAGTTGGTCGTGATCGCCGTGGTGACGCTGGTGGCCGTTGGGCCACAGAGGCTGCCCGGGATGCTGAAGACGCTCGGGCAATGGATCCGAAAGCTCCGGCAGATGACGACGGAAGTGCGAGCGCAGACCGGCATTGACGACATCCTGCGCGCCGAAGGCATTCACGGCGGTCTCAACGAGCTCCGCGGCCTCGTGCGCGGTCAGTTCCACGATGCGCCGCGGCCAACCGCTTCGGCAGATCCTTACAGCAGCCTCGACGCGGATCCGACCCGCGAGTACCCGCTCGAAGGCGCCGACGCTGGCGGTGCGCTCCCGGACGATCTCTTCGATGAGCCGCCGAAGCTCCCCGAAGCAGCGGCCCCGGCGACGGGCTCGGTGACGCCATGAGCGCCGATCCCGAAGAACACACGATGACGCTCTGGGAGCACCTGGAGGAGCTCCGGTCGCGCCTCGTGAAGATGATCATCGCCTTCCTGCTCGGCGGCATCGCGGCCTGGAACTTCCGCGAGAAGCTGCTGCAGGTCCTGACGATCCCCTTCGTCGAAGCCTGGGATCCCGCCGTGCACGGGCCGCTCCCGGAGCTGCACTTTCAGTCGCCAGCGGCGGCTTTCATCGCCTTCGTGAAGCTCTCCGCGCTGGCGGGCTTCGTCGTCGCGTTGCCGATCATGCTGTATCAGGTCTGGGCGTTCATCGCGCCAGGCCTGTACGCCAAGGAGAAGCGCTGGGCGATCCCGTTCGTCGTCTCCTCGTTTCTGCTGTTCGCCGGGGGCGCGTACTTCGGCTGGCGCTTCGCGTTCCCGCCGGCGTTTCACTTCCTGCTCGGGATGGGCGGCAAGTTCGGCGACCTTCACCTCGAGCCGACGGTGATGCTCGATCAGTACATCGAGTTCGTGTCGCACATGCTGCTCGCGTTCGGGGCCGCGGCGGAGCTCCCGGTGGTGGCGTTCTTCCTCTCGGTGATCGGCGTCATCACGCACCACCACCTGATCAAGTTCTTCCGTTACTTCGTCGTGATCGCGTTCGTGATCGCGGCCGTGATAACTCCGCCGGATCCGCTGAGTCAGTTCATGCTCGCGGTGCCGCTCATCGGTCTTTACGGTATCTCGATCTTGATCGCGTACGTCTTCGCCAAGAAGCGTACCCCCGAGAAAGCCGTCGCCGAGCAGAAGAGCTGAGTCGGAGGGTCGCCGAAGGGCGACTATCGATCTAAAAACCGGTCCTAGAACGCGAGGCCCTCCGGGCGGAGCTCCAGGCCTTTTCCTAGCGCCACCGAGGGCGTACCGCCGCGGTTCGTCACGCGCACCACGCTCTCGTCGCTCACCAGGTTCAAGAGGCCGATGATGCCCATGGCCGCGCCTCCTCCCAGCATCAAGCCTCCGACCACCATCACGCTAGTGCCGTCCGCGTCGTCGTCGCCGTCCGCGAGGTCGTCCTCGGCTGCTTCGATGATCGCGCCGGTCATCACGACGATCGAGCCAGCGAGCGCGAGCGTGCCGCCACCGATGGTGAGCACCGCCCAACCCGCGCGGCCCCCTTTGGTCGAGACCTCCGCGTCGAGCGACACCTGCGGCTTCTGCGGGAGATAGAAGGGCTCCGACGGCAGCACCTTGGGCCCGCCGATGCGGTACGCGGGCCGAGGGTCGACCTGTCGCTGACACGGGGCGAAGCAGAGCCGCGCCCACCGCGCGTCGGTCGGAGCTCCAACGACCTGCATCTCGAGCGCCGCGCTCGGATCGTCGGCGGTGAGCGTGACAGTGATCGGAGGCGGGAGCGCAGCGGGGGGTGGAGGCGGCGGCAACGAGGCGGCCGGAGGTGGAGCCGCCGCTGGAGCCGGCGGTGCTGCGCTCGGAGTTGCCTGCTGAGCGAGCGCTGGGCGAGCTCCGAGCAGTGGGAGCGAGCAGAGCACGGTAGTGAGCGCGATCGAGCGCCAACTCTTCGAAGTCATTTCCGATTCCTCCGAGTCCCCTAGAGTACACAACCCTCGCGAGCGTCGGAGTCCGTCTCGTCACTTCGGCCGAGTGGCCCGTCTATTTCGAGCTTGTCGCGGGCACTGATCGGCCGTTGTCTGCGCCACGATGAAGGGCTGGTCCGCCGCTCCGACCTTGGGCAGCTTCGTGCGCGCGTGCGCGCGATCGAGCCGCACGTTCGCCCGTTCGATAGCGCATCTTCTCTGCCTGGCTACGCTCCTTTTGCCCGCGGTCGCAGAGGCAAGGGACGCAACACCCGCCCACGACGCGGCGGCTCGATACATCGATCAGCTGGTCCAGCGCGCGCGCGCGGCGAAGCTCGCCGAGAGCAAGACGTGGCGGCGGCTCGGTCACTATCGGAAGAACAAGTTCGTCGGCTACA
>JAEZYO010001003.1 GCA_023419055.1 Pseudomonadota bacterium
GCCGGCGGTCGAGCTGCCACCTTCCGCGCCGTGACTGCTCGGGCCCGCGTCGTCGTTCGAATCTCCGCCACCGCACGCGACCCAAAGCCATGGCATCACGAGCACCGCAGCGGCGAAGCGTCGAACCCTCATGTTGCCAAGCTACCATCCCCGCGGAGAGCGCCTTCCTTCGGGAGGAGTTCAGCCTCTCGATTGGGTGTCCAAAGCTCCGCGCGCGACCGACATCGGGCCAGGGCGCGCCAGATCGAACTACCTGTCGAGCAGCGTCGCAACTTCGATGGGATATGGCGCGCCCGACAGCATTCGTTCCAAGGGCTCGTGCCTTGAAACCTGAGCTCCAGGCCGAACCGCACGAGGACACCCACGTCGTTCCGGGCTCGGTCGTGGACGAGCAGGCCCCACTTTCCTTGGCAGGAGGCGTTACGAAAGACCGCGAGCTCCGGGTGTTGCTCGTGTCGTACGTGGCGCGCAGATCGTTGGCGCTGCCGCCGCGCCGATCGTGCAGCACGATGGGTGGAGCTCCGTTCGGAGGCACGAGCTCGAGCACGAGATCGCCGATGAAGGTGTGCTTCAGCTCCACGTTCACCGCCAGCTCGTTTACCGGCGAAACTTCGGTGATGTCGAGCGCAGCCTCCAGCTGTCGGAAGTCGAGCAGCCGCCGATTGAAGATCTCCGATTTTGCGCCCTGGATCGCCGCCTGACCAAGAGGTTCAGGGGACGATTTTCGCAATGAACAGGTCCATCAAGCTGCCGCTCGCGCTGACGGGCCCTTCACCGAAGTCGATCGAGTCGAAGAACCTCCCGCCGACGAAAACATTGCCTGCTGCGTCCGTAGCTACGGTCAGAGCGTCTTTCTCCCCGGGTCCGCCGAGAACCTGCGTCCAGCGGACGTCCCCGCTGGGGTGCATACCGATGACGAATGCATCGGCCTTCGTCGCTTTGACGGGTTGCGGAACCAGGAGGGTCCCTTGAAAGGTGCCGACCAAGACGATGTTGTCGGAGGGGTCGACCGCGACGTCATAGGCGGCGTTCCGTTGCCCGCTCGTGCTCTCGACGGGCTTGGCCCACAGGGGCTGGCCGGTGGCAGAGAACCTCGCAACGAGGATGGCGTTCGAGCCGTGGAGCGAGAACGCTCCGATATTCAGGTCACCCGTGAATCGGCCCGCGATCGCGAAGGAGTCGTCGGATAGAACCGCGACCCCGCCGACGTCCTGATGGTTGTTGCCGGCGTAAGTGTTCGCGAAGAGGAGCTCCCCCGTAGGCGAGAGCTTCACGACGAACAGGTCGCTCGAGCCCACGCCGGTCACGACGCCCGCACCAAAATCGATGTGGTAAGCGAAGGAGCCGACGACGAGGACGTTGCCTGCCGAATCGGTCGCTATACCCGCCGCGGTCGAGCCATAGCCGACGAACTCACGCCCCCAGAGCCAGTTGCCCTGCTCGTCGAACTTCACGACGTAGGTGTTCGTCGATCCCAACGTGGGGAGGGCGCCACCACCGAAATCGACCGGTGTCGCGAATACTCCCGCGAGGATCACGTTGCCGTCACCATCGATGGCGACCTCGTCCGCGGTAGCGTGACCTTGAGCAAGCTTCGACCAGGCCACGGCGCCCGAAGCTTCGGTCCGTTTCAAGCGAACCCCCGGCGGCTGGCTCCAGGCGTGCGTCTCCGCAGTAATCAACGCTCCGCTCGCGTCATGAGCCACCGAGCGGGCGACTTCATCGCCGCCCTTTCCGAAAAGCGTGGCGCGCAAAGGGGCGCCGTCGGAATCGAATTCGGCAACTATGGCGTCCCAACCTCCTTCATGCGTCAGCGGAGTCGTCGGCGCTCCGAAATCGACGTCGCCGTTGTAGGTCGCTGCGGCGATCGCGAAGTCGCCGGAGGGCAACGCGGAAAGGTCGTTGATCTCGATCGTGCCCTTGTGTCCGATCGTCCGCCCGAACGCGACCGTTGGGCCGGTAGCAGCCTCTCCGCCTTCGCCGGCCCCACCTCCGCCGAGTCCGCCCTCGTCACCTACGCCCCCCATTCCGATGCCTGGCGCCCCTCCGAAGCTCGGGGTGGTCCCGGCATCGAGCCCACCGGTTCCGATGGTACCGACGCTCCCGCCAGAACCTGCTTGCGTACCTGAGCCCTCCGACGAGGCGCGCTCGCATTCGCTCCAGTAGCCAGACGCCGTGCACGTTTGAGCGCCGACCGCTCCGGCGGCGCTGCAGATGCGAGCGTCACCTGGCGCGCACTCGGAGTCCTGAAGGATGGTCGTCCGACCGCACGCTGCCGCGATCAGCGTTGCCAAGAGCAGCGTCCGCTGAAAGTCGTTGCCGCCACCTTTCTTGCCCATGGGTGTAGATGCTTCCCCAAAGGGGCAGGGGAATCAATTCTCCAGAGCCGCCCCCCCGAATCGCCTCCCGCATCCCAGGCGCATTCCGAGATGACGCTGGCGCATCACCCCTCGGTGAGACCAAAGCGTTTGGCGAGGCCGAAGAGCGCGAATGCAGCGGCGGTCGTGCTGCGAATGAGCTCGACTTCGTCGCGCTCCGCGTAGCGCGCGACGCTGGCAGCGACGTGCGGCAGGTAAGCAGGCTCGTTGCGGCGCCCCCGCGCGCGCGTGAGGTCGCGCGGCAGCAGGAAAGGCGCGTCGGTTTCGACCATCAGTCGATCGGGGGGGATGCGACGCACGAGCTCTCGTAGGTGGGTGCCCCGGCGTTCGTCGCAGATGTAGCCGGTGATGCCGATGTGTAGGCCGAGCTCGAGGTACGTCTCGAGCTCGCGGGCGTCGCCCGTAAAGCAATGCACGACTCCGCCCGCAAGCTTCGGGCGTGCCGCCGTGAGGATGCCGGTAAAGTCCTCGTGAGCCTTGCGCTGGTGTAAAAAGACGGGCTTCCCTAGCTCGATCGCGAGCTCGAGCTGCGCTTCGAAGGCGCTCCGTTGTTGGGGGCGCGGCGAGAAGTCGCGGTCGTAGTCGAGCCCGCATTCGCCGACCGCCACCACTTCGGGCTGGCGAGCGAGCGCGCGTAGCTCTCCCTGCGTGTGCCGGTCGAAGGTGCGCGCGTTGTGAGGATGCACCCCGGCGGTCGAGCACAGGTGCTTCGGTCGCGAGCGTGCGAGCTCGAGCGCGGCTTGACTCAACGAAGCCGTGAGCCCGGTGACGATGAAGTAGCGCACGTTCGCGGCGATCGCGCGCTCGATGACCTGCGGCAGATCTTCGCGGAACTGCTTGCTGGTCAGGTTGACACCGATGTCGACGAGGGGTTCGCTCAAGCGCTCTCCGATAGCGCGAGGGTGTAGCTCGGACCGAGCCGCTCCGCGATGCGCTGGTGGTAGATGAGGGCGTCCCAGTCGCTCGGAGCGCCGCGCGGCGCCCTCTGCAAGTGGAAGCGGCCATGCGCGAAGGCCAGGAGCGCGTAGAGGTCGGTCGCTCGTTGCTTGAGAGCGTGCAAGGCACGCTGTTCTTCGGCCATGGGCCGGGTCCAGCGGCCGCGCAAGAGGCGCTTGAGAGCGCGTATCGCGGCTGCAATTTCAACCAAGTCCGCGAGGAGCGCAGGGTGATGAATGTCGATGATCATGAGTTGTTCTTTCGATGGTCCAAATAGAGTTGTCCCGTCGATCGGCGCCTGGCCGATCGCGTGAAGGGCCGGCGCAGCGCGCACGACCACGGATGAACGAGCTCCCCCCTTGGAGCTTCGCGGTAGCGGGGGCTCGAATCGAACGAGCCTCTCCGGAAGGCTATCCCGGCGTAGGGACCTCTCCTACTACCCCGCAATGAACGTGTCGCCCGCGTAGTACGCAGGCTGAGCCCGAATGTTTCCCCGGCGTCCGAAAATTCCCAAGCGCGCCAGGCGATCGAGAAGTGACGCTTTCGATTTGATTGCGAAAAACGAAGATTAGAAGCCCAACACCGTCCTTGATTGCCGAAGGGGAGGATGCGCGCGTCATCACGATCTGTCAAGCCCGAGACTGGACGAGCGCGCGTCGGTCTCGCCCTTGGTTTCAGTCGTCGCTACACGGAGAGGCGAGTCTCTACGTGACAGCCGGCGCACGCGGCCGAGGTTCGAGCTGGGTTCTCGAACCCAACAACCGGCACAGGACCGGCCCAGCCGCTTGGCTTGCGGTCTGGCCGCGCAAATCAGGAGAAGGTGGTCGCAAGAGCAGATAGACCTCACCGTGAGTGAGATCGTAGCGGCGCTCGACAAGTTCTTTGCTGGAGCCAAGGGCCCTGCAAAGCGCTTCAACGAGTTGCCGGATTTCAACGTTGCGGTCCTCCAGGAGCACGACCATTTCAAGGCTTGGAAGGTCCGTCATTTCCCGGCTGTCGCGAGTTGAGTTGGGCCAAGTCGTTCTGCCTCTTCGCGCGCCGTCGTCGTCCAACGATCGGCGTGCGTCTAGCGAGTGCCTGTCCACGCGAGCAGGCGCTCGAGGCTCCAGGTGTTGACCACGCGCTCCGCGTCCACACCGCAGGCAGCGGCGCGATCACAGCCGTAGTGCTGCCAGTCGAGCTGCCCGGGAGAATGAGCGTCCGTGTTCATGGCGAACAGACAACCGAGCTCCCGCGCGAGAGACAGCAGTCGACGTGGTGGATCGAGCCGCTCCGGGCGGCAGTTGATCTCGACGGCCTTGCCGAGGCGCGCGCAGGCGGCAAAGACCCGCTCCGCGTCGAAGTCCGATTCCTTGCGGCCCTTTCCCACCACGATGCGGCCGGTGCAGTGCCCTAGCACGTCGACGTGAGGGTTCTCGAGCGCGGCCAGCATGCGGTCCGTCATGGCGGCGCGTTCGGCGCGCAGCTGCGAGTGCACGCTCGCCACGACCACGTCCAGGGTTGCGAGCAGGGGCTCTTCCTGATCGAGTGACCCATCTTGGAGGATGTCGACCTCGATGCCGCGTAGGATGCGGAACGGCGCGAGACGTCGATTGAGCGCGTCGATGGCCCCGAGCTGTTGCCACAAGCGCTCGGCGCTGAGCCCGCGGGCCACCTTGAGGCGTGGCGAGTGGTCGGTGATGGCGACGTACTCGTGCCCGAGGTCGCGCGCAGCGAGAGCCATTTCTTCGAGGCTGTTCTTGCCGTCGGACCAGTTCGTGTGCACGTGGCAATCGCCGCGAAGGGCCTGGCAGAGCTCACTCGCAGGCCCCGCCGGGCGCTCCGCTTCGCGAGCCTCGAGCGAAAGCAGGTAGCTCGGCGGCTCACCACGCAGCGCTTGCTGCACGATCTCGGCGATGGTGTTCCCCACGCTCGGCAGGGACGTGAGCTCGCCCGCCTGCGCGAGGCGCTCGAG
>JAEZYO010000860.1 GCA_023419055.1 Pseudomonadota bacterium
CCTCCGACCCCATCGAGATCTATCGTCATCACCCGGCATTTCGCGAGCTCCGCGACGCCGACGCGCTCACCGGCAAGTGCCACGCATGCGTGTACCGCAAGCTGTGCGGCGGGTCGCGTGCGCGCGCCTACGCGATGACGCGGAGCTACACCGCGTCCGATCCACTTTGCGCCTACGTCCCACCGCAGTACTCGGGCGAGCCGGAGAAGGTCATTCGACGCCTCGAGGTCGTGTGACGGCAGAGCTTCTGCCGCGCGAGCACGGCTTCTGGACCATGCTCGCTGCCGTCATCGTCACGGCAACCCTGCGCAGCGGCATCTCCGCGGCTACGCTATTCACCGCACTCTCGGTGACGGCCTCTCTAGCAGTGCTGGGTGGGGTGCTCGGGCGCGCCGTTCGCCGGCACGAAGCGTTGCAGCTCGGAGCGGCGGCGGTGATGGGGCTCGCCGGCGTTCCGATCGAGCTCGTGGCGCAGCTCCAGCCTGCGTCGATTTTCATGACGGCGCTCGCCTGGTCGGTCGTGTTTTCGGCGTCGGCTCTCCACGTGCGTTCGAGCTTCGCGCAGGCTTCGCGCAACCGCCGCGCGCAGGCGAGGGCGCTGTCGCTCGGCGCCGTGGGCTTGCCGCTCGTCGCAGCGGCCTTTTTCGGGGTGACGAACCACGCTCCGCAAGCCGCGGCAGCGCTGGTAGCCGCCCTCGGCTGCGCCGCGCTCGGTATCGCGAGGCCGGGCATCAAGCGCATGCGCGCCGTAGGTCTCTCCCTCGCGAGCGTCGCCTTCCTGGCCGCGCTCGCGCTCGCGCTGCTCTAGCCCGCGTCGGGCGCGCTCCCGTGTTCAGTCCGCGTCACGGAGCCGGAGCAGACAGGCGGCCGTGTGAAACCCGAGCCCGAGCCCGACCATGAGCACGTACGGCGTGTCCACCTCCGCGTAGCGGGCGGACAAGGAGACCGGCAAAGAAGCCAGCGTCATGTTGCCGAAGGTCTCCAGCGTATCCACCGTCTTCGCGGGGCGGATCTTCTTCTCCCAGCCTTCCACCAAGAGGCGCGACGCCTGGTGTCCCATGAGAGAGACCTGGCCCGAGGGTACTCGATGGACGTCCAGGAGCTCGAGCGCCCGCTCAGCAGGGACGTTCACTCCCCAATTCAGGAACACGTCGCGCATCTCGGAGGACATGTGGAACATGGGGCGTCCATCGGCGTCGTCGCTGATCTGACGAACCGGGACGTCGCCGGCGCGCGACGTCAGGCGCATCGTGCCGTACAGCCCACTATCGGTGTGAATGGAGTGACCGACGATCTCCAAGCCGAGCTGTCGGGAAGGTCGCAGGCCGACCACGGCCGCTCCCGCGCCGTCCCCGATGGAGGTACTGACCCCATCTCTATAGTCGACGCTGCTGCTCCAGCGCGCCCCGCAGGCGACGAGGCTATTTCGCCCCGACACTTCGGCTTCCAACTCGGCGAGACGCAGGCAATTGATGAAGGCGGTGAAGGGATCATCGACGGCGATCACCGGAACGCCACTCGGGAGGCTCAGGAGCTTGTGAACGGCATAAAGCTCGTTGGGAGCCGTATATTCGCTGACGGAGGCGTACCCGAGAAGGGCCCCCAATTCTCCGCCGTCGACCGCCGAGTGACTCAACGCCTGACGGGCTGCGTCCGCCATGAGCGTGGCGAGTGACTCTTCCGGATCGAGGATCCTGCGCTGGCAGTGCCCGGTGAAATACTCTCCGAAGTGCTTCGTTACTGCACCCGGCTCACCGTAGATACTATCCGTTTGTGTTCGAATCTTCGCAGGGACCTGGTGACCCAACCCGATGATGTACTTCTTGCGCTTCCCCATGTGAATGCACGCCCTCTCAGCTAGGTTGTTTCTTGGGCCTCAGCTTTTTCCTGAGGCCGGGTCAGACGCCGCCCAATGGTATTCGTCGACCCAGGAGTCGCTCCGCGCACCCCTAGCCCCTCAATAGCATCATTCCCGTTTTCAAGAGTCCGGTTTCGCCGACCGAGCGCTACGCGCGCTCAGACGCAGAAAAGTGAGGGAGCGGTAAAATCTGCGCGGACCTCACCTGAATAGGGGGCGTCTCGAACCGGAGCTGAACCGAATCAGAAGACCGGCTTGGGAGGAGCGCTCACTGGCCCTCGCGCAAAGTGCAGCGCCTCGTCCTCGTTCATGGTGACGAAGAAGAGCGCGGACCCCTCGTCGCGCTTGACCCGGTTCACCTGGAGCACCCCGACCGGCGTCTGTAGCAAGACCGCGACCCGGGCGAAGCACTCCTGGAGCGCAGAGCGCAGCGCCCGAGTTGCCGCCTCGAAGGCCGGATCATTGCGCGGCGGAGCGAGTCGCAGGTCGACCACGACCCCGAAGCGCCGATGATAGGTCCGAAGCTTGCTCGTCACCTCTTCCGTCGAGCGGGAGATCGCCTCGGCCGAAGCGAAAGGGACGGCCGTCCGGCGCAGCACGACGACGCGCTCGTATCCGCTCTCGTCCATCAGCCAATGGTCGGAGGAGAGGAGCCTAATACGCACGACTCCGACTCCGGATCGTGGGTTCGTCCAATCGGGCCTTTGCCAAAGCTCCGGCAGCTTACAGGAAAGTCCTCGACCGTGGTCCAGTCCTTTGCTCTGCCGATTGACCTCCACGACCGTGTCGGACGGCGCGGCAGGACGCAACGTGGGACGAGCTCGTGTTTCCGGAGGAAGCAGCGTCAATTGTTAAACGTTGTCACGACGCTGCCGCGAGGCCCCAGCCCCGCGGCGGCACAGACGATTTCCCCTGCGAGTGTCGGACCTTCCTTGCGTGACGCAGGGATCCGGTCGAGCCGAGCACGGGAGTCTCGAATGCGCGCCCGAGCCTCCTGGAACGTCGACCGGCTCGAGCAAGCGCGGTGCTCGCCCGCAGCACTCGCGCTTGCCGCGTCGGGTGACGAGCTCGTCATCCGGAAAGTGCCGACGAAGAGCTCGAAGTCGTGAAGCTCGTCACCCGTGAGTTCCAGTCGAAGCCGGGCGCGGGTGTTCGAGTTCGCGCTCCGGAGCGGGCCCGCCGGGGAGGACGCCCCTTCCCGTTCCGCCCGGCGCGCTCCAGCGCAGCGCTCACTCGATTCGCACGACGATCTTTCCGAAGTGCTTCCCCGAGTCGAGCTTGCCGAGCGCCTCGGCCGCGCGCTCGAGCGGGAATACCTCGTCGATGACAGGCTCGATGCGCAATGCCTCGAGCGCCCGTGTCATCGCCTCGAACATCGAGGTCGAACCGACGCGCACGCCTTCGAGTCGCAAGGCCCGGAAAAGGACGGGGAGCGGGTCAATCGTCAGGTCCATGCCGCCGAGCAGCCCGATGACGCTCACCACCCCACCGAGTTTCGTCGCCTTGAAGGACTCTGCGAGCGTGGGCGCGCCGCCGACGTCGATGATCTGGTCCACGCCCTCCCCTCCCGTGAGCTCGAGCACCCGTTCGTGCCAGGCGGGCGTCTCACGGTAGTTGATGACATCGGACACGCCGAGCGCGGCCTTCAGACGCTCGAGCTTCGCCGCGCTCGACGACGTGGCGATGACGCGTAATCCCTCGGCGCGCGCGAACTGTGCGGCAAAGAGCGAAACGCCACCGGTACCCTGCACGAGCACGCTGCCGCCAGGCATTACGCGGCGCGGCAGCTCGAAGAGGGCATTCCAGGCCGTGACGGCGGCGCACGGAAGCGTCGAGGCTGCCTCGTACGAAAGATACGACGGGAGCCGTACGATTCCTGAAGCGGACAGCACCGCGTACTCCGCCAGCACCCCATCGTTGGCGTAGAGCCCCAAGGTGTCCCGATCGTGCTCGGGCTTGATGGAGCCCGCGTGCCACGTGGGGTAGTACGCGGCGGCGACGCGATCACCGACCTTCCAACCGCGAACCCCCGAACCGAGCTCGACGATCTCCCCGGCCCCGTCGGAGAGCGCGATGATACCGGGGTGCGGCGCGCCATACAGGTTCCTCGCCGCCATGAGGTCGCGGTAGTTGAGCGAGGCGGCGTGGACGCGGACGAGCACCTGACCGGGCCCGGGCTTGGGTGCCGGCCGTTCGGTGAGTTGCCACGCCTCGGTGCTCTTTCCAGGTTCGTGAATGACGACAGCTTTCATGGGAAAGACACCTAGTTTCGTGCGCGCCCGTCCTGTAGTCCTCGAAACGGAATGACATTCGTGCCATTTCGGAACGAATGAGCCAGCTCGAAGCGATCGAGTATTTCGTGTGGACGGTCGAGGCCGGGAGCTTTGCAGCCGCGGCGCGGCGCCTCGGCGTCACCCCATCGGCGGTGAGCCGCAAGGTCGCACGGCTCGAGGAAGAGCTCGGCGTGCCGCTCCTTGCTCGCACGACGCGCTCGCTGACCCTGACGCACGACGGGGACGCCTTCCACGTCCGCTGCCTGCGCATCCTCGAAGAGCTGAGCGAGGCGCGCGACGCGCTCGCCCGCGTTCGCAAGAAACCCTCCGGCTTGCTTCGTATCGAGGCGCCGCTCGCGCTCGGACGCGTCGTGATCGCCGCGAGTTTGAGCGAATTTTTCAAGCGCTATCCAGACATCGACGTCGCGTTGACGCTACGAGACGTGCTCGTCGATCCGTTCGTCGAGGGCAGCGACGTCCTCGTCCGCATCGGGGCGCTCCGGGACTCCTCGCTCATGGCGCGGCGCCTCGGCGAGAGCCGCGTCGTGGTGTGTGGTTCGCCCGCGTACCTGCGACAGCATGGAACGCCGAAGAGCCCCGCGGACCTGACGAACCATCAGTGTCTCGCGTACCTCGGCCCGGAAGGCCCGAGGAGCTGGCGCTTCCTCTCCGGCGACAAGCTCATCGAGATATCCCCGAAGGGGACTCTTCAGGTCAACGACGCCGACGTGCTCGCCATGCACGCGCGCACCGGGCGCGGCCTCGTGCTCCTGTTCGACTTCCTGGTCGCGGAGGACATCGCTCGCGGCAAGCTCGTGACCGTGCTCGACGCTTACGCTCCGCCGGCCTGGCCCATCCACGCGCTCTACCCGAAGAACCGGCAGCTCGTACCGAAGGTCTCCGTACTTCTCGACTTCTTGAGCGGAGTGTTCCGAG
>JAEZYO010001061.1 GCA_023419055.1 Pseudomonadota bacterium
GATCACCGTACACGTCGGCGTCGTCGGCCAGGCGCTGGTGGAGAATCAGGTCCTTCTGTTCGATCGACGGACGAGCCGCGGCGAGCGCCGCCTGGACCAACCCGGCGAGATCGAGCTGACTGAGCTCGAGGTTCAGCTTGCCCGCGATGATGCGCGAGATATCGAGCAGGTCGCCGATGAGCTCGGCCTGGGTGCGCGCGTTCCTTTCGATGGTCTGGACGGCCCGGCGCGCGCTCGCGCCGAGCGCCTGGTCCTTGAGCAAGATCTGCGACCAACCCAGGATGGCGTTGAGCGGCGACCTGAGCTCGTGGCTGATCACCGCCAAGAACTGGTCCTTCGCCGAGCTCGCCTGCTCCGCGGCGATGCGCGCGGCGTGCGCCTCTTCGGCGTGCTGTCGCTGGCGCAGATCGAACACCACGCCGCAAGACGACGGCTCGCTGCCGCCGTCGAGCGGGCCGAGCGTGAGCTGGACCGGGATCGCGCCGAGCTTGGAGTCGAGCTGGAACTGTCCCTTGATGGTGGCGCTCACCCCTTCGCGGATCAGCATGCCGATGGTCGAGTGGTAACGAGAGGGGACGAAGCGCGAGAGCGGCGCGTGCAGCACCGCTTCGAGCGGCACGCCGAGGAGCTGGGCGAAGTACTCGTTCGCGTAGAGGATGATCCCCTCCGCGGACAGCGTGAGCGCGCCTTCCTGCATGCGCTCGACGAAGGTGCGGAACGGTTGATCCGGTCCTTCCAAACGAAAGACCTGAGGACCCCTGGGCCCGTTCACCACGACGGCGTCGACGCTACCGGAGGTGATGGCGTCCAACGTTTCGCGAGCGTCGTCGGGAGGATCGAAGCTCGGCTCGGGGCTGCCACGGCGGTTGGTCGCGTTCATGGTCGAGGTCCGCTAGGGCACCGGCGTGGGCCGATCCTGCATCTCGAGCGCGATGAGCGCCCGATCCGAGTCGGAGAGATCACCGATGATGCGCTTCATCGGCTCCGGGATTTTGCGGATCAAAGTAGGGACGGCGAGGATCTGATCCGCTTTCGCGAGCTCGGGGCGCTTGGTCAAATCGATGATCTCGATCGTGTACTTGCCCCGCAGGCGGAGCTCGCAGAGCCGCTTCAGGTTCTGGAGCGCCGAGCGCGAGCGCGGCGAGTCCCCCGCGATGTAGAGGCGTAAGTTCCACTGGTCCGCCCGAGCCGCGGGCTTCCTGATCGTCTTCTTCTTGGCTGCCATTGGAAACGAAAACTCCTAGTTCGCGGCTCGCAGCCGCCGCCCTCTCTCTTGCGCCCTCGCGGGCGCTTTCTGTGCAGGGTTCTGGCCGTTCCCGCGAAGGGTCGACATGCGATCGCGGCCTTGCGCGATTTCGGTTTCCAGGGCGAGGGCGTCGTCCACGGACGCCAAGAGCTCGGCCTCTTCGCTCGCGAACTCGGCCTCGAGCTCCGCGATGCGCTGCGCGAGGAGCGCGCGCTTGCGTTGGAGGAGGCGCTCTGCGCGGCTCTTCTCCGCCGTCCTGAGCCGCGCTGCGGTGGCCTCTCGCGCCTCCTGCGTGACACGAGCGGTTCCGGTCAACACGCCTTCAGGGCCGATGTAAGGTGCGATCAGCTCGACGCCGCGGCTCGTGATGAGAAACTCGCGGATCTGATTCGAGTGGTTCATCCCGCGCGACTTCAAGACGTAGATGCCGCGCGTGCGCTCGCCGTTCGTCTCGATCGCCTTGACGAGGAGCCAGGTGTCCGCGATCGACGAGATGGCGGCGTGCGACGCCTCGAGCGCCCCCCCGCCGTGGGTCAGGCTGGTAAGCAGCACGGTGACCCCGCGCGTCTTGAAGAAGTCGATCATGCGCACGAGCATCAGGTGCGCGTCGTACGCGTCGCCCGCGTTCGACATGGTTCCGATCGGGTCGATGACGACGCTGTCCGGGGAGAACTCGGCCGAGAGCCGGTGCAGGAGCGAGAGGTGCCCCTCCAGGCCGAGGCTCGTCGGACGATGCGACACCAGCCTGAGCAGGCCGGAGTCGACGTCTCGCTTCAGGTTGATGCCGATCGAGCTCATGTTGCGGATGATCTGCTGCGCCGACTCCTCGAACGACACGTACAGGCAACGTTTGCCCGCCGCGCAGCTGGCGCGCGCGAAGTGAGCGGCGACGCTGCTCTTGCCCGCGCCGGCCGTGCCGCTCACGAGCACGGTGCTGCCGCGGTAATAGCCCTGTCCGCCGAGCATCTCGTTCAGCCCGGAGATCCCGGTGTCCACACGTTCGGTGCTGACCTCGTGGTTCAGGTCCGAGCTCGTGATCGGGATGACGTTGATCCCGTCGCGATCGATCAAGAACGGGTACTCGTTGCTGCCGTGCGTGGACCCGCGATACTTCACGACGCGCAGCCGCCGCGTGGAGATTTGCTCCTCGACCCGGTGATCGAGCAGGACCACGCAGTCCGAGACGTACTCTTCGAGGCCGTGACGGGTGAGCGCTCCCTCGCCGCGCTCGGCGGTCACGATCGTGGTGACGCCGCGATCCTTGAGCCAGCGGAACAAGCGAATCAGCTCGGAGCGCAGCGTGCCGTAGCTCGTGAGTCCGCCGAAGATCGTCTCCAGCGTGTCGATCACGAGCCGCTTGGCGCCCAGGCTGTCGAGCGCGAGCCCGAGCCGGATGAACAAACCTTCGAGGTCGTATTCCCCGTTCTCCTCGATCTCGGCTCGCTCGACGCGGATGTGCTCCATGCCGAAGAGCTTCTTCTTCTCCAGCTCGCGGAGATCGAAGCCGAGCGACGCCACGTTCTTGACCAGATCGTCCTCGGTCTCCTCGAATGAGATGAAGACACCGGGCTCACCGGCGTCCAGCGCTCCGCGAACCAAAAATTGTGTGCCGAAGAGCGTCTTGCCACAGCCGGCAGCTCCACAGATCAAGGTGGTCCGGCCCTTCGGCAGCCCACCACGCGTCACGTCGTCGAAACCGCTGATCCCCGTCGGCACCTTCTGCAGAACCGTCGGCAACGGCGCGGTGGCCGCGCGAGCTCTCTTGGAAGGTGTAGTTTTTGCCATGGTCGAAGTCCGCCTATAGCGTGCGAAGCCTGCGTATTCCCGCGAAAAATCGCGGCGCGCGGTGGGGAAAAATGTCTCGATGCTCGCGAAGCCGGCGCACACTGGCTCGATCGAGCAGCTTGCTTGCGGGACGAGCGCGGGATCATTTGCCCCACCCCCGCCGGATACCACCCATTAGGGTTGTGGAATTCATTGCCGAGTCGCGGGCTCGGACGGGAAGTGGGCAAGACCGCCGCTGAAATGGGGCTCGCCAGGCGACGCGTTACCGAAACACCGGCGCAACGCCGCCGTCGCCGGTCAGCGGCAGCGTCACCCCATGCAGCTCGACGCGCTGCAATCGCTCGCCCTTTCGGTCGCCGCGGCTCGCTCCCCGGACTCCGTCTTGACCGAAATGGTGCAGGGGCTCGGGATGTGGGAGGGCGTGGCGCTCGCGAGGGTCTGGCTCCTTCACTCGAGCGGTCGGGAACCTCCTTACCTCGAGCTCAAGGCGAGCATCGGCGCCTCTCGGGTGGATCCGAACAGGCGCTGGAACCGCACGGACGGCGCCCACCACCGGATCCCGCTGAGCTACGGCAAGGTCGGCCAGATCGCGGCCACGAACAGCCCGCTCCTCCTGCAGCGCGGGCCGAGCGATTGGATCGTGGAGCCTGCGTGGGCGGACGCCGAGGGCATCGAGAGCTTCGCCGGCCAGCCGCTCACCTTCAGGGGTCAGGCGCTCGGAGTCGTCGCCTTCTTCAGCCGCAAGCGGCTCTCGAAGCAAGATCTCGGCTGGCTGCGCGTGTTCGCCGATCACGCGGCGGTCGCGATCGCGAACGCGCGCGCGTTCGAGGAGATCGCGCGGCTCAAGGAGAGCGCCGAGCGCGAGCGCGACTACTTGCGTGAAGCCGTGCGATCGGCCCTGAAGCACGGGGAGATCATCGCCGAGAGCCTCGCCATGAAGCGCGTGCTCGAGCGCGTGCGCGCGGTGGCCCAGAGCGGCTCGTCCGTGCTCATCACGGGCGAGAGCGGCGTCGGCAAGGAGCTGATCGCCGCCGCCGTTCACGACCTGAGCCCCCGGCGCGACGGGCCTCTCGTGAAGGTGAACTGCGCGAGCGTCCCGCGCGAGCTCTTCGAGAGCGAGTTCTTCGGACACGTGCGCGGCGCGTTCAGCGGAGCCGCGCGCGACCGACAGGGCCGCTTCTTGCTCGCCGACCGGGGCTCCCTGTTCCTCGACGAGGTCGGAGAGATCCCGCTCGAGCTCCAGGGCAAGCTGCTCCGCGTGCTGCAGGAGCGCACGTTCGAGCCCGTGGGCGACGACCGCACCCGCAAGGTAGACGTGCGGGTCATCGCTGCCACCAATCGATCTCTCGAAGCGGAGGTGGAGGCGGGGCGCTTCCGGCGAGACCTGTACTATCGCCTGAGCGTGCTGCCCATCGACGTGCCGCCGCTCCGGGAGAGGCGCGAGGACATTCTACCCATGGCGCGCTACTACCTCGAGCGGAGCGCGGAGCGCTTGCGCCTGCCGCCGCGGACTCTCGACGGCGAGGACGAGGCCGCGCTGCTCGACTACGATTTTCCGGGCAACGTGCGTGAGCTCGAGAGCGTGCTCGAGCGGGCGATGGTCTACGATCCCGGCGAGCGCGGAGCCGTCGCGCTGCAGCTCGGCAAGCGCCGCCCCGCGTCCGCCGGAGTCCAGCGCCGGCACTCGAGTGAGCCGAGGCTCGAGAGCGACGACGAGTCGGAGATCCTGCCCGACGACGCGATTCGGGAGCTGGAACGCCAGAACCTCCTGAACGCGCTCAGGCGCTGTGATTTCAGGATCGCGGGGGAGCGGGGCGCCGCGAAGCTCCTCGGCCTGAGCCCGAGCACGCTCACGTACCGCATGAAGCAGCTCGGCATCGAGCGGCCGCGCTAGGGCGGGCTGAAACGCGGCGGATACTTCGGCTCGCGAGGATTCGCGTCGCGGCTCTCGAAAATTGGTGAGTCGCCAGACTTCGAGTGTTTCGGCTCGGAGAACGCGCCGCCGGGCCAGCGAGAATTCGGCAGAAATGCTCGGGCGGACGCCGGTGGCACGCGCCTCGCAAAAGGGCCCCTCGCACGCCGCGCCGCTCTCGCGCTCGGCGCTCTCACGGAGGAACCATGCCCAAAGTTGAAGGACCCGCGAACAAGCCCGGTGACTTTCTGGTCGACTACGAAGAGAAGGTCTTCGAGGACGTCAAGGCCGCGCCCGGCGAGAAGGCGCTCGTCACCTTTCACACCGTCGCGTTCGAAGGCTCGATCGGCCTCGTGAACCTGCTGCAAGCCGTGCGCCTGCAGCGCAAGGGCTTCGAGACCTCCGTCCTCCTGTACGGGCCCGGCGTCACGCTCGGCGTGCAGCGCGGCTTCCCGAAGCTCGACAGCGAAGCTTTTCCGGGTCACCTCAATTTCAATGCGCAAATCAAGAAGTTCATGGCGGAAGGCGGGAAGGTCTACGCCTGCAGGTTCGCGCTCCAGGCGCTCTACGGTCACGGCGAAAAGGCCCTGATCGAAGGCATCCGCCCCATCAATCCGCTCGACGTGCTGGATCTCATCCTGCTTCACCGGAAGGACAACGCCTTCATCCTCGACACCTGGACGGTTTGAGGTCGCGCCCGAAGGGAAGGAACTCGACGATGAGCTCTGCGAGGAAGGTTCGGGCTGCCGCGGTGCAGCTCAGCCCGGTGTTGTTCAGCCGCGAGGGCACCACCGAGCGCGTGTGCGAGTGGGTGGCCGAAGCGGCTCGGAAGGGAGCGGAGCTCGTCGTCTTTCCCGAGACCGTGATCCCGTACTACCCGTACTTCTCCTTCATCAAGCCCCCGGTGGTCACCGGCGCGGATCACCTGCTCTTGATGGAGCAGTCGGTAGAGGTGCCGAGCCCCACGACCGAGCGCATCGCGCGCGCGGCTCGGGAAGCGGGTGCGGTCGTGGTCGTCGGCGTGAACGAGCGCGACCACGGCTCGCTCTACAACGCGCAGCTCGTGTTCGACGCGGACGGCACGCTCGTCCAGGCCCGGCGCAAGATCACGCCGACCTACCACGAGCGGATGCTCTGGGGGCAGGGGCAGGGCGACGGCTTGAGGGCGGTCGACACGCGCGTAGGCAGGATCGGCGCGCTCGCCTGCTGGGAGCACTACAACCCGCTCGCCCGCTACGCGCTCATGGCCGACCACGAGCAGATCCACGTGGCCATGTTCCCCGGCTCGCTCGTCGGTAACGTCTTCCGCGAGCAGATCGAGGTGACCATTCGCCACCACGCGCTCGAGTCAGGCTGCTTCGTCGTGAACGCCACCGGCTTCCTGTCACCCGAGCAGGTGAAGCTCGTGGCGGGAGAGAGCGGCCTGGAACGCGCGCTCAGCGGTGGCTGCTTCACCGCCATCGTCTCTCCCGAGGGGAGCCTGCTCGCCCCGCCGCTCACCGAGGGCGAGGGCATGGTGCTCGCCGATCTGGATCTCTCACTGATCGCGAAGCGCAAGCGCATGATGGATTCGGTCGGTCACTACAGCCGCCCGGAGCTCTTGCAGCTCGCGATCCGGCGTGAGCCGCAGCCGAAGGTGCGCGAGCTCAACGTCTCAGAACCGACCGTCTTCCCCGAACCGAGGAGCAATCATGGCGCGTTCGCTTCCACTCTTGAAGGTATCGCCGGCGAGCCCACCGCTTCGTGACCCGTCGGAGCTCGCGTCGGAGCTCCAGACCTACGGCATGCGCTGGGTCGATCCCGGCGGGCTTGGTTTGAGCCGAAAAGGCGGCGCAGGGCCGTCCGATCACCAGGCGGTGACGCTCGGGGGGCACACGCTGATGGTGCCTATTTGGACCCACGCGTCCGCGCTCTCGCCGTACACCGCCGAGGTCA
>JAEZYO010000035.1 GCA_023419055.1 Pseudomonadota bacterium
GTCGAGCGCAGCCTCGAACGCGGCGCGCCGCACCCGCTCGTCGGGATCGACGAAGTAGGCGCGGCGGCGCTCGAAAGCGGACGGGTAGCGGGAAGCGCGAGCGGCCACCGCACGCCAGGCGCCGCTCGAAGAGTCGGCGTAGCGAGCGAAGGAGCTCTTGTCGTCGAGCGCGCGAGCGGTCACGAGCACCTGCGCGGCTTCCGCGCCGCCGTCGTCCTGCCGCTCGGCGCGCGCGCGCAGCACGTCGACGAGCGGCGGCGTGCAGCCCCGCATGACTCGGATCCGCCTCACGCCGGACGGGCCCGTGCCCGACATGACCTCGCGCGCGGCCACGGCTTCTGCGAGGTCGACGACGCGCCCGCGGTCGAGCGAACCCGCCTGCTCCTCACGCTGGATCTCGCGCCGGAGCGCGCCCAGATCGCCGTGCAGAGCCACCTGAACCGTGCCGCTCGAGCCGCAGCCTGCGGTCGAGAGGACGAGCGCTGAAAGAGCCCAGCCGAGACACCTCATCGGGCTCGATTTCTAGCACAGTTGGCCCGGGAGCCCCCCGCGCGGAGGATTCCCGGGCTCCACGCACGGGGCGTTAATTCACGCTGGCTTCGGCCGGTTGACCCTCTCTCGCCTGCTGGGCGAGGAGGTCACGGCGTTCGACCGCCGCGGCCACGAAGTTCGAGAAGAGCGGGTGGGCCGCCATCGGCCGGCTCATGAACTCGGGGTGGAACTGGCAGCCCACGAAGAACGGGTGATGCTCGAGCTCCACGATCTCGACCAAGCGATCGTCGGGGCTCGTGCCGCTCAGCGTGAGGCCGGCGCGCGTCACGACCTCGCGATAGTCATTGTTGAACTCGTAGCGGTGGCGATGCCGCTCGGAGATCTTTTCCCGACCGTAGATCTGGGCCGCGCGGCTGCCGGGCTTGAGCACGCAGGGGTAAGCGCCAAGCCTCATGGTGCCGCCCTTGTCCTTGACCCCGCGCTGATCGGGCATGAGGTCGATGATGGGCTGCGGACAGTCCTTCTGGAACTCGGTCGAGCTCGCGCCCTTCACGCCGCACACGTTGCGCGCGTACTCGATGACCGCGAGCTGCATCCCGAGGCAGATGCCGAAGAACGGCACCGCGTTCTCGCGCGCGTAGCAAATTGCCTGAATTTTGCCCTCGACGCCGCGATCCCCGAAGCCGCCGGGGACGAGGATGGCGTCGAGCCCCGAGAGCTGAGTCTGGGTGCGCCCGCGCTCGAGCTGCTCGGAGTCGATGTACTCGAGCTCCACGGCCACGTTGTTGGCGAGCCCGCCGTGGACCAGCGCCTCGTGCAGGGACTTGTAGCTGTCCTTCAAATGCACGTACTTGCCGATCACGCCGATGCGGACGGCGCCGTTGGCCGGCTTCTTGAACTTCTCCACCGTGTTGCGCCACTCGGCGAGCTCGGGCTGACGCGACCAGATGTTGAGGCGCTCGGCGATCTGACCGTCGAGCCGTTCCGCGTGGAGCACGAGCGGGAGCTCGTAGATGCAGGAGACGTCCACCGCCGACACCACGCTCTCCACCGGCACGTTGGAGAAGAGCGCGATCTTCTCCTTCAAGCCCTGCGCGATCGGGCGATCGCAGCGACAGATCAAGATGTCCGGCTGGATGCCGATCTCTCGCATCTCGCGCACGGAGTGCTGGGTCGGCTTGGTCTTGAGCTCACCCGCCGTCGCGATGTGAGGCACCAGCGTGACGTGCACGCTGATCGCGTTGCCCGGCCCGGCCTCGAGCTTCAGCTGACGCAGCGCCTCGAGGAACGGCAGCGACTCGATGTCGCCCACGGTGCCGCCGATCTCGATGATCGCGATGTCCGCGCTCTGCGTGGCGTCGTAAACGCGCGCCTTGATCTCGTCGGTGATGTGGGGGATCACCTGCACGGTCGCGCCCAGGTACTCGCCGCGGCGCTCCTTCGTGATCACGGCCTCGTAGATGCGACCGGTGGTCACGTTCGACTGCCTGCTGAGGCGCGCCGAGGTGAAACGCTCGTAGTGGCCGAGATCCAGGTCCGTCTCCGCGCCGTCGTCCGTGACGTAGACCTCGCCGTGCTGGTACGGGCTCATCGTACCGGGGTCCACGTTGATGTAGGGGTCGAGCTTCATGTGCGTGACCCTGAGGCCACGCGCTTCCATCAGCGCGCCGATGGATGCGCTCGTCAGACCCTTCCCGATGGATGAAACCACTCCACCGGTGACCAGAACGAACTTAGTTCGTCGACTCACCGTGAGGCCTCCGTCTTCACGGGCTTACTCCGTATCACGCTTCGTGTGCTCATGCACCCCTCACGTGAGCTTGCGTCATGAGTGCGTGGAAAATGCGGTGCTGATGACCCATCTCGAGACCTGACGTAGAGAGCGCGCCGCTCTCGAAGTTTCAGCCGTGTTGCACGCGCAACCTGGCTGCGTTCAGAAAGTTCCGACGAGCCCGAGCCCGACACCGTCACGTCCAGGCGTGAACGGTTGCACGCTCGCGCGAAGCTCCGTCGGCTTCGAACTCTGCGTTTTGCTTTCGCTTCGTGTCGGGACGAAGAGCCCTTCGCCGATGATCGCGAGACCACCGACTTGGCCCACGCCCGAGAGCGCAGTGAGCACCGCCTGCACCACGACGAGCGCCGTGCTGCAGTCCGGCTCGTCTTTGGGGCACCCGGTCTTACCGAGCGAGAGCCAGGGACCGACGACAGGGAGCCGAAGCTCCTCCGCGCCGGGGTTGTCCGACCACACGTAGGAGTGACCGACGGCGACGCCGTACCACACGAGCGTGGTCGCTGCCCCTGCGATAATGTGGTTCGCGCGAGCGGAGCTGTCGGGCAGCTCCACGGGTGCGTCATTTTCGACGGGCGGCAGCGCCGCGACCGGAGAGCGCTCCGGTGTTCCCGCGGCTGGCTGCGTGGCGGGGGCGGGAGGCGCCGGCTCGGCTGCCAGCGCTCCTCCAGCACACAGGCTCGTCAACAAAGCCTGCAGTGTTGCTAGACAAATCCGCCGTGAACGCGCGGGGAAGACGGTCACGGCGGCGACAGTTAGAACCCTTGGGCCGCCACCGCAAGTCAGAAAGGTGGCCTCGTCTCCCCCGAACCCCTAGAACTGAGCAGCGTGCGCCAGAAATCCCGCAGCTTCCGACTGACGAGGCGTGCCTTTCTCGCGTTCGGATCGACCGCGGCGCTCACCACGCAGAGCGTGGGCGCCCAGATCCTCAGCGCGTCTCCACTCGCGAAGCTCGGGGTCCTCGCGCTGCCGCTGTTCGAGGACCTCGCGCGGTGGACGGAAAAGAGCGGTGGAGAGCTCCACGCGGCGCTCGCGGACGCGACGACCGGGACCGAGCTCTGCGGGATAAAGTCCGCGGTCGTCGAGAACCCTGCCTCGAACCAGAAACTCATCACGGCGGCAGCGGCCCTCCACTATCTCGGGCCCGACTTCACTTACCGCACCGGCCTCTTCGGAACGCTTCAGAACGGACGCGTCGCCAAGCTGGTCATCCGGGGCGAAGGCGACCCGTCTCTTTCTTCGGCCGCTCTCGAGCGGATGGTAGAGGCCCTGCTCTCGCGCGGCGTCCGCGCGGTCGGCGAGATCCTGGTCGACCAGAGCGCCTTCGACGAAGAGTTCGTTCCGCCCGCTTTCGAGCAGCAACCCGGCGAATGGTCGGCCTTTCGTGCTCCGGTCTCGGCAGTCGCCGTGGACGGCAACGCCACCACGTTTTGCGTGGAGGCGACGAAGAACGGTGAACCGGCCCGCGTCTGGTTCGAGCCGCTCGGGTTCGTCGACGTCGACGGCGGCGTGGCGACCGTCGGAGCAGGCAAGAAGGACTATCCTCGACTCACCCTGAAGGGTAACGGCGACCGCCTGATCGCGAAGGTGGCCGGCGCGATCCCCGAGAGAGGAGAGAAGGTGCGCTGGCGAAAGCGCGTGGACGATCCGCGCTCGTACGCGGGTTACGTGCTCAAGCGCCTGCTCGAGGAGCACGGCGTCACGGTCCAGGGCGCCGTGACGCTAGGCGGAGAAAACGAACAGCGTGAGCTCGCTTCGCACCTGTCTCGACCGCTCTCCGAGCTTTTGCACGAGCTCGGGAAGAAGAGCGACAACTTCTACTCCGAGATGATCTTGAAGACGCTCGGGATGAGGCTCGGCGGTCGCCCCGGCAAGAGCGCGACCGGGGCCGAAGCGCTGACCGCGTTCCTGCAACAGCTGGGCGCGTGGGAAGACGGGACCCTGCAATCGAACGGCTCGGGGCTCTACGACGCGAACCGCGTGAGCCCGCGCTCGCTCACGCGCGTCCTCTGGCACACGCTCGCGAACCCGAAGCTCGCCCCCCACTACCTGAACCAGCTCGCGGTGGGCGGCGTGGACGGCACGCTCAAGGGGCGCTTCCACTCGCTCCGCGACCAGCGCTCCGTGCTCGCCAAGACCGGGACCTTGCGCAGCGTCGTCTCCCTGAGCGGCTACGTCTTCGGACCGGAGCGCTCGACCCCGCTCGCCTTCTCGTTCATCGTGAGCGGCATCGCGGGGCGTCAACCCGAGACGCGCAAGCGCATCGACAAGATCGTCGAGGCGCTCGCCGCCGAGCTCTGGAAGGCGCCGCAGTCGAAGACGGCCGTTCGCTGAGCTCGGCGTCTCTGACGCGCACCGTCAGGCGCACGTGATCGTGCTCGCTCGCGCAGTCCAAGACCTTCCTCGTGTCACGGGTTGACAGCGCCTGCAAACGTCGTAACAACGCCTGCGAAAGTGGGCAGCCCCATGAATACGACAATCCCTCACCGATGGCGTGCGCTTGCAGAATCGGATCCGGAAATCGCGGCGGCCATCCGCCAGGAGCTCCACCGCCAGAACAGCGGGCTCGAGCTCATCGCTTCCGAGAACTTCGTCAGCCGCGCGGTCCTCGATGCGGCCGGTTCGGTGCTGACGAACAAGTACGCCGAGGGGTACCCCGGCCGGCGTTACTACGGCGGTTGTGAGTTCGTCGACGTGGTCGAGCGCGCGGCGATCGCTCGGGCCAAGGAGCTGTTCGGGGCCGATCACGTGAACGTGCAGCCGCACTCCGGCGCGCAGGCCAACATGTCCGTCTTCCTGAGCGTGCTCAAGCCGGGAGACACCGTGCTCGGGATGAACCTCGCGCACGGCGGCCACCTGACGCACGGGCACCCACTCAACTTCTCGGGCAAGCTCTACAAGATCGTGCCTTACGGCGTCAGCCAGGCCGACGAGCGGCTCGACTATGACGAGCTCGATCGGCTGGCGGACGAGCACAAGCCGAAGATGATCATCGTCGGCGCGAGCGCGTACCCTCGAATCATCGATTTTCCCCGCGTGCGTCGAACCGCCGATCGCGTCGGGGCCATCGTCTTCACGGACATGGCGCACATCGCCGGCCTGGTGGCGGCGGGCGTGCATCCGAGCCCGGTCCCTCACGCGGACTTCGTGTCGTCGACGACGCACAAGACCCTGCGCGGCCCGAGGGGCGGGATGGTGATCTGTCGCGAGCAGTACGCGAAAGATCTCGACCGTTCGGTCTTCCCCGGGGTGCAGGGCGGCCCGTTGATGCACGTGATCGCCGCCAAGGCGGTGTGCTTCAAAGAAGCGTCGGAACCCGAGTTCGCCGCGTACCAGCGGCAAGTCGCGGCCAACGCGCAACGCTTCGCGCAGGCCCTGAGCACCGCTGGTTTCCGGCTCGTGAGCGGCGGCACGGACAACCACCTGATGCTCGTGGACGTCTTCTCGAAGGGCATCACCGGCAAAGTGGCCGAGGCGGCGCTCGGCAAGGCCGGCATCACGGTCAACAAGAACGCGATCCCCTTCGATCAAAATCCGCCGATGGTCGCGAGCGGCATCCGCATCGGAACGCCCGCCGTCACCTCGCGCGGCATGCGCGAGCCGGAGATGGAGCTCGCGGCAGAGCTCGTGATGCGCGCGCTGAAGACCCCGGAAGACGACGCCGCGCTCGCCATGGTGCGAGCGGAAGTCGAAGCCTTGTGCCAGAGGTTCCCGCTCTATCCGGAATGACTCGATGCGGCCCGGCAGGCGCTCTACGTGTCAGAGCGTCTGCCGGTTTTGCGCGGCCCGCTCCGAAAAGGGCGCGCCGCGGCCCGCTCCCGCCGTTCGTGGTCTTGCCGCTGCGCGCGAGAACCAGATCCTGCCGCGCCCGGCGCGCGGCAGAAGGGTTTCGAAGGAGCGTGCTCGCCTGGGCTCTGTTACCCTGAGGCCGGGTGACGACGGATGGCAGAGACGCGCGCACTCGTAGCGGTCCTCACGAGCGAAAGGTCGAAGGACGTCGCTCCAAGGGAGGAGCGAGCATACGGTTGACGACGGTGTCGGTGCGGCGCGCCGAAGCAGCCGACGTCAGCGCCATGGCCGCGCTGAACGAGGCCGTTCAAGAGCTGCACGCCTCGGCTCGACCCGACCACTTCGTCTCGACGAGTCGCGCGGCGCTCGAGCTCGAGCTCACTCGGGCGCTCGGGCAATCCGCATTGAAGTTTTGGGTCGCCGAGGTAGCCGCCGCGATCGCCGGCTACGCAGTCGTTCGCGTCCGTTCGAACGAGGCAGGGCCGTACCTCGAGGCGCGCCTCTGGTGGGAGATCGATCAGATTGGCGTCGATGCGGCCCTCCGCGAGCGCGGAGTCGCGCGGGCGCTCATCGAGGCGATCGCCCAGGAGGCCGCGGACGCGGGCGTCGCCTCTCTCGAGCTCACTTGCTGGGCTTTCAACGCCGAGGCGGGCGCCGCGTTCGAGAAGCTCGGCTTCGTTCCCAAGATGGTCCGCCTGGAGCGGCGCCTCAGCCAGTCGGAGCCGGACTAGTGCGGCCGCACTGGTGTTGGCGCGGGCCGGGCCCGCAAAGCCCTGATCAGTTTGAAAGGAGCGCTGCATGAAGGATGCGTCCGAGATCGATGGGCTCGATGGGCTCGAAGCGGTCCGCCGCCGTTCGGCGATCTACCTCGGCGCGCTCGACGATCCGCTGCTCGCGACGCGGCTCTTGCTCGAGGCGAGACTGATGACCGAGCTCCGCGCTTGCAGGAACGCAAAGCAGCACGTGCTCGGTCCGGAGACCGGTAAGCCCACTACCGCTCTCGAGCGGCACGAGCGCACCGATCGTCACGGTACGTGCTTTGCCCTCGTCTTGGACCGCACCATCCTCTCGTCGGTAGAGTTCTCGACGGCGTGGCTCCGCGAGTGGCTCGGCGGCAACGCAGGCGCGCTTTGGTTCGACGTCACGGACCGTCGAACCGGAGAGAGCTTTACGGTGAGCGCCTCGGCGGACCCTGTAAACTGATCGTCATGGCAGAAGACGCGCCATCCCTCCCGTCCCCGCCGACGCTTCATGCTCGAAAGCCCATCGATCGGCTTACGGCGGACGATCTTCGCACCTTTCCTATCTGGGAGTTCGCGGACGACGAGGAGGGCGACGAGGGCAGGGACGAGACCTGGGTGCGTCCCGTCGACGCGAGAGTGGTGCGAAAGGGGAGGTGGTCGCTCTCCGTGGCAGCCGATTTTTGCACGCGCTCGGGGCTCACGATACCAGGCTTCGTCGACGTGACGACCGCCGAGCAGATCGAAATCGGCAGCGCCGTGCTGCTACCGCCCGGGAAGTACGTCGTCGTCGACGTGAAGTCACCCGCCGCGCGAGCCGCGACCGCGCGAGCGCTCGGGAGGACGGTGCGCGACGTGTTCCCGCTGTGCTTCAGGTTGCGGGTACCCATCAGTCGTGAAAAGCGGGTCCGAACCGGCGTTTTCGAGTGAGGCGTCGATGACCGCGGAACTCTCCCTGCTCGTCGTCCGATGTTCTGATCTCGAAGCCAGCAAGGCCTTCTATGAAGCGCTCGGGCTCGAGTTGCGAGACGAGAAGCACGGAACGGGGCCGGCGCACTACTCCTGCCTGCTCGGGTCGCTCGTCTTCGAGCTCTATCCCGCGTCCGAGGCTCCGTCGCCCCTCGAGCGGCTCGGCTTCCGGGTTTCCGATGTCGACGCGGTGACGAGCGCTGCTCTTCGAGCGGGGGCGCGCCTCGAGCGCCCCGGCGTGCTGGTGGATCCCGACGGCCGTAAGATCGAGCTCATCGGACCTCGAGCGCCCGAAGTTCGCTGGGCAGTCTGGCGCCAGGACGATCACGGCAACCGCTTCCTGATCAGCGGCGGGCACCCGCGAGTGGAAGCGGAGCGCCTCTGTCTCGAGTTCGAGGCACGCGGGCACAAGCAGATCTACTGGGTTTGTCCGGAAACGAACGAGTAAGGCACTCGGCTGCCGATTTCACGGGCTCACCTACGGTTTCGGAGCATCCGGCTGCTTCCGCTCGAGGGTCGAAGCGTGATTCGTTGCAGCCGGGGAATCACGGGCGCGTGAGGTCGCGACCGTTCCGCCCGCCGGGAGGAGCCTCGATGCCGAGCAGCGCCGCCGCAGTTCGGACGAAGTCCTCGGGTGACACGGGGCTCTCGAGCACCTGTCCGGCGCGACGCTTGTCGGCGCTCATCACGAAGAGCGGCACGCTGCGGTCGTAGAGATAGGGTGAGGAGTGGTTCACGCCCTTGCCCTGGCCGACATCGAAGAAGCTGCCGGGCTCGAGCACGATGTAGAGATCACCCGAGCCCGGGACCACGGAGCGGCACACCAGCGCGACGAGCGACTCGTCGTTGCCGGGCGGACAGCTCGCAGGGAGATCGCTCGTCTCGATCACCTGAGCGACGTGAGGCGCTTTCACG
>JAEZYO010000075.1 GCA_023419055.1 Pseudomonadota bacterium
GCGCTCTCAACGCAGGTCCGAGCAGCAGCGGAAACCGGTTTCGGTCCCCTTATAGAAGCGATCGTGAGCCGTCTGCGCCGCGCGGCAGTGATTCCGCCCGGGCTGCCAGTACGCGCCCTTCATGGCGGGTCGTTCGGGGCGGCTCCGGTCGATCGTCACGAACTCTTCCAGGTTGCCCGTCATGTCCGCGACGCCGAACGGACTGAGGCAACCCGAGTACGAGCCCGACGGCGCTCGCAGATCGCGAAGCTGACCCACGTCGTTCAGGATGGTCTTGCGGTCGGCGTTGCAGGCCTCGGGATCGCGGGAGAAGCCGTACGGGTACGGTCGCATCTCCTCGCCCTCGCAGGCGAACACCCACTCGCTCTCGAGGCAGACGCGCTTGCCCTGCTCCGAGCACACGCGGTCGGCGTCGGTCCAACTCTGGTTGTTGGCGGGCAGGCTCTCGCCCGGCGGCGTGTACTCGTGCCGGTCGATGCAGAAGCGAAGGTGCTTCCGCTCTTTCGACTTACAGACCGAAGGGGCGTAGTTCAGACAGCGAAAGTGCTCGTAGCGGCCCGGGGGATCGGCGTACTCGAGGCAGCGCTGCTCGACGTCCGGACAGTAACTGCCCTCGACGAGCGCCATGCCCGCTGGACACGCCTCCGACGTCTTCGTTTCCGGCAATGCTGGAGGCGCGGCCACGGCGACCAGCGCTTCACGGTTCGGCGCCGCGGTCGGCCGTTCGTCGACCGCTCGCTGCTTGGCCGGGGGTGCAACCTTCGGACGCTCGGCGCAGCCGGTAGCGGCAACAGCGGTCAGGCCGATGGTCCAGGCGAGCAGGCAACGCACGGATCACCAACGTGCCCCGGCGAGCACCCATGAGTCAACCAGGTTTCAGGCCAGGCGACCGACACTCAGAGCTGCGCTCAATGTAAGCGCAGCATTAATCACTGCTTAAGGCATTGCTTTAAACGTCAATTCGAGGCGGCCGCACGTCCGGAACTTTCCCAAGCCGTTGGAGTTGCAAACGACTTGGGCCCCCTTTCGGCTCGTTTCAGCCGGTGGGTCCGGGATCCAGCTTCGGAGCGTCCGAGCAGCATCGAACGCCGATCTGGATGTCCTTGTAGTAGTCGTCGTGCGCCGTCGTCGCCGGGCGGCACCGATTGCGCGCGGCCATCCACCAGCCGCCCTTCAGCGCGTTGTGGAAGCCCTCGCTCGCGCCCTGTTGGCGCACCGTCGGTTCATCGACGTTGCCGGCCATATCGAACACGCCGAACGGGCTCACGCACTTATCGAGGCTACCCGAGGGCACCCGCAAGTCCTTGAGCGCCTGCTTGCCCTTCTGCATCTCGTAGAGGTCGCTACGGTCGTAGTTGCAGACGGGCTCCCGCGCGAACCCGTACGGGTAGGGCCGCATCTCCTCGCCCTCGCACGCGAACGTCCACTCGGTCTCCGTGCAAAGCCGCTTCCCCACGCTCTTGCAGGTGCGGCTCGCGACTTGATAGCTCGCGAAATTCTGCGGCAGTGTTTCGCCGGGGCGCGTGAACTCGCGCTGGTCGATGCAGTAACGCATCGCTTGCCGCTCGCCCTTGCACTTGGCGCTACCGTAGTCGCCACAGCGGGCGAACGGCAGCTTGGGGTCGTCGAGCCAGCGAACACACTCATGCTCGACCTCGGTGCAGTAGTTGCCCTCGACGAGCGACATGCCTTCGCCGCAGACCGGATTGCTCGCCGGAGCCGCCGTGATCGCTCGAGGAGGCGGCTCGCTCGGCAGCGACGCGGAAGCGGGCGCGACCACCGCCACGGGCGCCGGCGCGACGGAGACGGCGTCCATCTCCGCCTTGGATTCTCGGCAAGCCGCGGCGAACGAAGCCGGAAGAACGACCGCGAGCAGGAAACCCGCAAAGCGCTGTTCGACCATGAGGCGAGCTCGAGGCTGTACGCCTTCTGGCCGCGCGGCCAAGTTAGTGGTGCGCTCGCTCTCGCCCCGACGCTCGTCCGGCACAAGCTCCATGAGTGGAGTTATTGAAGCACGTCCCGCGCTCGCCGAGAGCTCTATCGTTCTCGCGCTTCGCCCACGAGCGGGACGAAGCGAGCGCCCGTCACGTCCGCTTCTTCGAAAACGCCCGCCGCCCCGAGCGCGCCCGGGCGAAGTCGGCGCAGCAGCGTGACGCGCTGCGGCTGCCCTTCTTCTCCAAGCGGAATGACGAGTCGACCGTTCACGGCGAGCTGCTCGCCGAGCGGCGCGGGGACCTCGCGCGGCGCTGCGGTCACGATGATGACGTCGAAAGGGGCAGCCTCGGGCCAGCCTCGAAAACCGTCGCCCGTGCGGAGTGAGACGCGGTCGGGCCCGTATCCCCGTTCGCGCAGGGTGACCTTCGCTTGGTCGGCGAGAACGCTCAGGATTTCGATGCTGTAGACCTCGCGGCAGAGTTCCGCGAGCACCGCGGTCTGGTATCCACTGCCCGTTCCAATTTCGAGGCAGCGCTCGCTCGGGCGCGGGCGAGCGGCGTTCGTCATCAGCGCCACCATCGAGGGCTGGCTGATGGTTTGACCGTATCCGATCGGCAGCGGCCGATCCGAATAGGCTTCACCGCGCGACGCCTCCGGCACGAAGCGATGCCGCGGGACGCGCTTCAACGCTTCGATGACGTCTGGAGCAACGCCGCGCTCGCGGCCGAGCTTCGAGAAGAAGAGCTCGCGCTCTCCGCGACGTTCGTCCCGAACGAGATCGCCGTCGCTTCGCCCACGACAGCCTACCGACACCGACAGGGCGAGCGCCGCGCTACTCGCGCACCACCACCGCCGTGCCTTGCCCCATGTCACTGCCGATATTGATGCCGTGCCAGCCCGATGGAACGGGCGGATCGGTCCACATGAAGACGTAGCGGGCGTCGATGGGGGCGAGGTTGATGCAGCCATGGCTGCGAGGAATGCCGAACACGTCGTGCCAATACGCGCCGTGCAGCGCGTAGCCCGACGCAAAGTATTGGATCCAGGGAACGTCACGCAACTCGAAGCCGGCCGCGCCGCGCCGCACCGTGACGCCATACTCGGGATCCCGCCCCTTCTGGATGTTGAGGAGCCGTCGGCGGTCGTCCTCGCTGAGCTTCTCTCCTTTCGCTTCGGCGCGCTTCAGGCGCTCGATCGTGCTCGCCGCATTGGCCGAGCGCGGGCCCGCCGAGCCGGCGCGGGTACCGCCGGAGACGTTCGAGTTCTCCTCGGAGTCCATGGCGGCAGCGATGTGCTTGCTCTGCAGGCGAAAGGAACCCTGGGGGGTCGCCATCGTCTCTTTGGGATCACCCAGACGATCCCGACCGGTCGAGACCAGCGTCGCGTACACCGGCTTCTTCCCTTCATAGAGCACGAGCGTCTGCTGGCGGAGCGAGACGTCGATCCACTTTTCGCCCTTTTCTGCGGGATCCGGGAAGCTCGCGGGCTCGGCGACCACCGAGATCTCCGCTGCTCGCAGCCAGAGCGTCTTGTCGCGCGCCGTTTGATAGTAACGCTGGCCGGCCTTGATGCGCGCGGCGCCGCTGAGCGGCACGATCACGCGCTTCGGCACCGGCTCGACCGTCCGCACTTCGTCCTTGTCCTTGATCAGCCGGTAGCTCTTGGCGTCGCTCAGGATGACCCACGCGAACGGCATCGGCAGGTTGTCGCCGAGCTCCACGCCGTGAAACGGCGACCCCGTGTCCGGCTTCACCTTGGTGGTCGGGATCAGGCGCAGATCGACCGTGACCGCGAAGCGCCGGTCGAGCCCGTCGCTCGAGGTGTTGAACGCGCCCACGAACGAGAGCCCCGTCTTGCGGCGCACGCGATCGGCGAAGTAGGCGCTCGCAGGGACCTCGAAGCCGGAGACGTTCGGGATTTGGCGCCCATTTTGGAGCCAGAACGGGATGGGATCGTCGGCGCTCGTCCCGCCGAAGAGCTCGTTTTCGCTGAGGCTCGTCGAGACCCGAGCCCCGGGAGCAAGCTTCGCGCCGGGGGTCGCGATGCCGCGTCCGTCGAGCGGCACGTCGTTCGCGCCGAGCACCACCTGTTGGACCTCGCTCTTGTGCTCCGCGTACCAGGTGAGGTGCTCCTCGAGCTGAAACTCGCTCTTGGTCTGCTCCGCGCGGGAAGGCACGCGCAGGTACTGCGGCGCGGTCGCGCGCACGAAGCCGTAGCTGTAGGGCAACGGTCGATCGAGCGCGGGGCGGCGGCTCGAGGCGCGCACCAGCGGATCCTCGAGGTTCGTCGTGGCCTCGTCGCCGCACACGTACCCCATGGGGTAAACGCGGTACCAGTCCTTCTTGCAGCCCTTGCCGCGCACGGGCTCGGGGTCGCGGGTGACCACGCCCCCCAACCTGATGTAACCGAGACGGCGCGACCCGGTGTCGGGCAGCTTGTAGACGGTCGCCGCGACGATCGTGGCGGCGAGCTTGGGCGAGTTGTCGGGCGCCTTGGTGTCGAGCTCGCCGTGGTCGACCACCACGGTGGAGAGAGGCGGCGCCTTCTGTTGGGCCGCCGAGGCCGATGCCGAAGCGTGCGGTGCTCCGGTGGCCGCGTCGGACCGCTTGCACGAAACGACCGGACCCAGGGCCGAAATCAACGCGAAAGTCGCGAGGAAACCTCGTCGAAAGGGCCGGGCGCGCTGCATGGCGGCCCGGGATCTAACGCGAACCCGGACTCGGGGCCATACCCGAAAGCTCACGCCGCTCGCGCTCGGTGAGCGCCGCGTCGTCGTGAGCGGGAGGGGCCGCTTCGCCGGCCACCTCGACGTGACTCGCGCCCTCCGGTAACCCCGGAAGGATGGCGAGGTCCGAGCCCGGGCCGACCCAGTAGATTTCGGGGACGGGCCAGTAGCGGCTCGAGTAGCGGCGCTCGCTCACGGTGCCGTCGGGTCGCGTCAGCTTCACGATGCTGCGCACGTCGTAACCCTTGATGCCCTTTTGGTGCCGCCGCTGCTCGCCCGGCATGAGCTCGTCCTTGTAGACGACGCGCCGCACGAACTCTTCGCTCTGCTTGACCCAGTAGTCGTGCACCACCTTGCCGGGTGATTCACGTCCGAGGAGCTCCACCCGGACGGTGGTCGGCGTCGGGAGGAGCGCGTGCACCAAGATCGGGGTCTCGTACGGGTTCTTGAGCTTGAGGTCGACCTCCCCGTAGATGACCGTCGCGTCGAGCCCGAGTGGAGCGTAACCGCTCGGCCGGCTGTGGCTCCGGCGAGAAACCACCTCCAGGTTGCCGAAAACGGCCGCTCCGTGCAGCGTGCTCGCGACCTGACACACGCCACCGCCCATGCCCGGCACCATCTCGTCGCCCAGGATTTCCGGGGCTTCGACGAAACCGCGCTCGGCGGTGCGGGCTCCGACCGTCTGGTTGAAGCTCAGCGTCTCTCCCGGCCCGATGGTGACGCCGTTCAGGTACTCGGCGGCGCGCCGGATGTTCAGCACGCGTGGACCGCGCTTGCGCGAGAAGTCGGTCTCGTAGCTCGCGAGCACGCGTGAGACGTCGACCGTCGTCAGCATCTCCTGCGTCACGGCGGCTTGCACCGGGATGGTCGCGACCTCGAAGAGCGCGTGCTCGACTCGCTCCCCCTTTTCGAGCACTCCGAGCGTCGAGGGGACGTCGAGCTCGCAACCGAGCACGTCCGGAACATTTTGGTGCCGCTCGAGATCGAGGCGCGCGTTCACGGGCTCCTTGCGGACCCGCTCGCGAAAATGCTCGAGCGCCTCGCGCGCCACGCCGGCGTCGAAGCGAAAGACCAGCGGCACGTCCTCGAGGTCCGGGTCGGGCCGGTACAGGCGGTAGAGGCGCGTGGCGAGCGACTCCGGGGAGTCGGCTTGCCTGACTGCCTCGAGCGTCGCGTCGACGTCGAGCGTCAAGCCGAGGTCCGCGAACGTGCGATCCTCGACGCCGTCGGGTAGCTTGAGGAACGCCTCACGCTCCGCCAGGTTCGGAGCCCGGCTCTTGAGCCAATCCGGCAGCTCGCTCCACGCCGGCGGCACCCATCCGCCCACGAGAACGTTCGGCCGATGTTCGAACAGCGCCTCGAGCTCGGGCCGCAACGCCAGCCCGCCTGCGGCGAGCAGCCCGCCGAGGACGAATGCGCTGATCAGCGGCCCGTGCTTCACACCCCGATATTACTCCCGTTCCGCGCTGGGAGGCCAAACCCGTTCCCCCTCCCCGAGCGCCTAGAGCGACTTCTTACGGGCCGTCAGCTGGTAACCCAGCGCCATACTCGGGTCCGAGAGCAGGCGATCTAAGATTCTGGCGCCGCCGCTCACGAGGACCATTCCAGGTACGACGAACGGCAGGGCCATCAGGCGCGGCTCCACCGCCGTTCGCCCCTCGTGCGTCAGCTTGCCGAGCGCCTGCAGCGTCCCCCCGAGGGACGCCACGCGGAACGCCAGAAATGAGTTCAGCGCGTGCCCGAACGCGCTCCACAGGCTGCCCTGGGTCCAGCGCCGCGTCACTTCGAGCCCCGCGCGTTCACACAGCGATTCGAGCCCGTGCGGCGTGTACCGGAAGTAGTCATGGGGCTCTTCGTGCAGGCGAAAGCTGAACGGCGCGCTCAAGATCACCGTTCCATCTCGGCGCACCACCCGGGCGATCTCTGCCAAGAGTCTCGCCGGATCGGGGGTGTGCTCGAGCACCTGGATGCAGAGCACCGTGTCGAAGCACTCGTCGGCGAAAGGCATACGACTCCCGTCGTAGTAAACGTCCGGAGCCGCGCTCGCCGAGGCGACCGTCGCCGAGAAGGAGCGCTCGACCTCGAGCCCGACGTACTCGTCCACGTACTTCGCGAACAAGGAAGCGTACGGCTTCGTCCCGCAGCCCACGTCGAGCAGCCGCCCGCGCGCAGAAGGAGCCACCTCGCGCAGCTGCTCGATGGTCACCGACCACTGGAGATCGATCCAGTTGGCGGCGTGGGTCACCGCCCGGCGCAAGAGCGGCTGGCCGAGGAGCAACGCGATCGGGTTCGGCATCTCGCGATCGGGGATACTTGGTGCCGGCGAAGCAGGGAAGCCTCCGCTTCCGTCACCCTCGCTCGCGCGCCAAATCCGCGCCAGGCACGGAGGCAGCGCACCGCTCGAGAGTGCCTTTCGCGGCGAGCTGCCGCGCGCGAAGGTACCCGCCACTAGGGCGTAACGCACCGCCCGATTCAGTGTCTTCGCGGTGGCAAAGGCGAAACGCATCCGTCAGACTCCGGGATGGTTCGGCGCTGGGTCGTGGGAGCGCTCTCGCTCTTTGCGGGATCCGCCGCGCTCTGGAACCATTCCGTCGCGGAGTATTTCGGCCGCGTCGACAACGCCTGGGAAGCGAGCCACCCCGTGCCTGCTCCTCCTCCGGTCGAGCTAGGACGTCACCGCGTCACGATCGCGAGCACGCGAGTCGTCGCGCCGAGCCCCGCGCTGCCCCCGGAGGCCAAGACTCAACCGGCGAACGACAATCTCGACGTGGTGCGCCACCAGGGCCGCGTGTACCTCGCCTGGCGCACCGCTCCGGATCATTTCGCGAGCGAAGCGACCGTGATCAACGTCGTCAGCAGCGAGGATGAAAGGAGCTGGCGCTTCGAAGCTCGCTTTCACCTGGGGACGGATCTGCGGGAGCCCCGGCTGCTCTCCCTCGGCGAAAAGCTGTTGCTCTACGTCTCGAAGCTCGGGAAAAATCCGCTGAAGTTCGAGCCTTTCGGCGTCGTCGTGACGGAGCGAGGTGCAGACGGCGCGTGGAGCGAGCTCGAACCAGCGGGTCCGCCCGGAGCCATCCTCTGGCGAGTGCGGCCGTTCGAAGGTGAAGCCCTGATGATCGCCTATCGCGGCGGAGAGCGCTCGTACTCCATCGATCGTGAGCCGATGACGGTCGAGCTCTGGCGGTCGCTCGACGGCAGGAAGTGGAGGCCCTTCTCGAGCCGCGGCCCGGTCGTGAGCGAGGGTGGCGGCACGGAGGCCGACTTCGCGCTCGCCGATGACGGCTCGCTCTTTGCCGTGGTGCGCAACGAGGCTGGGGACGCGTCCGGCTGGGGCTCGAAGCTTTGCCGCGCTCGGTCGGGAGCGCTCGACGTCTGGAGCTGCACGAGTGATCGCAAGCGGTACGACTCTCCGCTCGTGTTCGCTCACGACGGCGAGACCTACGTGCTCGGGCGGCGAAACCTCACGCCGAGCGGGGACTACGACGTGTCGACGAGCTCGATTGCGCTCCTCCGCACGATCCAGAACCAGCTCTCCTACATCACGGCCGCCAAGCGCTGCTCGCTCTTCCGCTTCGACCGCGAGAAGAATCGCCTGGGATTCGTCCTCGACCTCCCGTCGCGCGGGGACACCTGCTTTCCCTCCGCGCTCGACCCGAGCGACCCGACGCGTCTCGTGGTTTACGACTACAGCTCGAACATCTCGGGCCCGGACCTACCGTGGAGCGCCGGGCAGAGGCGCCCCACCTTCGTCTATCGGCACGAGCTCGTCTTCGCTCCTCGCGAAGAACAGCGGTGATTTTCGCCACGGCGCCGCGAACGAGACGCTCACTTCGGCACGGGCGGCACGACCACGGCTTCACAGGGAAAGCGCGCGCTCAGCACATGGTCGCCGCTCTTGATGGTCTCGCAAGCCTCGCCCTTGAGCTCGATCGTCTGGCCGTCGACGACCACCCAGCCGTCGTCTTCGTCCATCTTCACCGGCTCGTCGTCGATCTTGACCTCACCCTTGTCCGCTTGATCGGGATCGATCTCGCCGTCGAGGGTCAAGACGCAGCTCCGCGTGCCGGAGATGATGTCCTCGAACGCGGTCGTGAGCGCGTCTGCAGAGTTTACCAAGTAGAAGCGATCTTCCGGATCGTCGACGTCGAAGCCCTGTCCCACGTTCGCCACGTTCCGCAAGTGATCCGGGGTGACGTCGCCGCCCACGCTGATCACGAAAGTGGTGATTTTCTCATCGAACGCGGCGGAGACGGCGTCCACCACCATCTGCCGGCTGAGCGCTCCGCCCTCGGGGCCCGACGCGCCTTCTCGGTTGTTCTCGCAGCGGTCGGGGTTTCCGTCGGTCGCGAGCACGATGTACTTCGGGCCCGGTTCGTCGAAATCGGCGAGATCTGCGGCCACTCGCTCGAAGCTCTCGGCGGTCGGAGTGTTCCTGAAGGTGCCGAGGGGCAGGAAATATTCGGAGAACGCATCGAACCGGCCGAAGGCCGGCGGCATCAGGGTCTCGTCTTCGCCACCTTTGTCGACGATCGGGCAGACGCCCTCCTCGGGCGGCTCGTCCAGCTGAGCGTCGTTACTGTAGAAGGTCATGCCGAAGCGGACCTTGTTCTCGAGCTCCTTCACCGGACTGTCCGGACCGGTGAGCGTTTCTTTCAAGGCCTCCCAGCGGTTCTTGCCGGGTTCGAGCAGGGAGTCTTCCATGCTGCCCGACTGATCGATCAGCAGCACGACGGTGGGGATCACGTCGTCCAGCGTGAGGTCGACGGCGGCGCAGTCGGTCCCGCCGCCACCCACGCCGGGTTCGTTGCTTCCACCGACCGCCGCGTCGGGGATCCCGATCGTGCCGCCCGTGCCGTTGTTGCTCGTGCAGCGGCCGCTCGGCGAGCAGGTTTGCGTTTCGGAGCAGAGCGTCGCGCCAGGGCCGCATTGCGCGGTGCACTCGCCCTCCGCTCCGCAGTGGAGCCCCGTAGCGCACTCGTCGTCGCCCTCACAAGGGGTCCCGCACTGCCCCTCGTAGATGGTTGAACAGGGATCTTTACTGTCGCCGCCGGCGCTCCCTCCCAGACCACCGTCCCCTTCGCTGGTGCTGTCGCCGCAGCGCACCATGAAGGCTGCCGAAAGGAGCACCAATAGCGAGGCCAACCGTCCGGCCCGGTTCCCGATCTGCATGAAAAACCTCGTGAAGTCGATAAGCGAGGAGCCGGCCATCCTGCCGTGCCCCAGCGACTCATGGTGACACCTCCGGTTTGAGACGGGTCATAAATTATGAGCCTCACG
>JAEZYO010000098.1 GCA_023419055.1 Pseudomonadota bacterium
TGGAGGAAGCCGGCCAGCATGCCGTAGTCGGGAGGCAGCGGCGCGGCGGAGTAGCGAGCCAGAATGCGGTTTCCGTACTCGAGCACCGGCCCGTCCTTCGCGGGGTCGTAGCTTCGGTGCAGGGCGAGATCGACGGCCGCGAACCCGAGCTGACGCATCTGGAACGTGGCGGCGCGGAAGGTGCGCGCAGCCTTCAGGCGCTCGAGGAGCGCGTCCGGGATCGGGGCGCCCGTCTGGTAGTGGCGCGCGAAGAGGTTCAGGCCCTCGCGCTCCGAGCACCAGTTCTCCATGATCTGCGAGGGGAGCTCGACGAAGTCCTGCACCACGCGCGTCCCGGCGAGGCTTCGCACCGTGACCTTGCTCAGGCAGTGGTGCAGCAGGTGCCCGAACTCGTGGAAGATCGTCTCCACGTCTCGGTGCGTGAGCAGCGAAGGCTTGCCGCCCGCTGGCGGGTTCACGTTCGCGGCGAACACCGCGAGGTGACGATCGGGCGGAACGGCCGCGTGCAGGCCATGCATCCAGGCGCCGCCGCGCTTGTTCTCGCGCGGGTAGGGGTCCACGTAGAAGACGCCGAGCTCGACGCCGGCCTCGTCGAGCATCCGGAACGCCTTGACGCTCGGATCCCACACGGGGACGCCTTCGACGGGCACGATCTTCACGCCGTACAAGCGCTCGGCGAGCGCGAAGGCGCCGTTCAGCACTCGGTCGGCGGGGAAGTAGGGCCTGAGCTCCTCGTCGTCGAAGTCGTAGCGCGCCTTCTTGAGCTTCTCCGAGTAATAGGCGACGTCCCACGGCTCGAGCGCCGGGGCGGAGGGGCCCTCGAGCTCGCGCCGGTAGGCGAGCAGCTCGGCTCGCTCCTGCTCGAACGCCGCCTCGGTCTTCTCGGTGAGCTCCTTCACGAAGCGCTCGGCTTCGGCGCCGTTCTTCGCCATCCGATCTTCGGTCACCAAATCGGCGAAGTCCCGGTAGCCGAGCAGGTTCGCCTTGGCTCGGCGGAGCTCCAAGATCTCACCGATCAGCGCTCGGTTGTCGAACTGCTCGGACGCCGAGCGACCGTTGAACGCGCGGTAGATCTGCTCGCGGAGCTTGGGATCGTCGGCGTAGGTGAGGACGCCGAGCACGCTCGGAGCCTGGAGCGTGAAGCGATACCCCGGCTTGCCCTTGGCTGCCGCGCTGTCCTTCGCCGCTTCGCGCGCGCTCTCCGGCAGGCCCGAGAGCCGCGCCTCGTCTTCGATCAAGAGCTCGTACGCGTTGGTCGCGTCGAGCAGGTTCTGCGCGAAGCGGTTCGTGGCGAGCGTGAGCTTGCGATCAATCTCGCGCAGCTTCTCCTTGTCTCCTGCATTCAAGGTAGCGCCGTGGCGCTTGAAGTCCTCGAGCGTCTTCGCGAGAAAGCGCGCGCGCGTCGGGTCGAGCCGCTTGGCGGCGTCCCCCTTGCCGAAGGCGTCCAGGCGTTGCCACAGCCCTTCGCGGAGCGGGATCCCCGACCAGAACGCGCTCACGTCGGGCAGGATGGTGTTGTAGGCGTCGCGGAGCTCGGGCGTGGTCGCCGAGCCCTCGAGGTGTTGAATCACCGACATCGCGAGCTCGAGCTTCTCGGTGGCGGCGTCGAGCGCGTCGAGCGTCTCGTCGCCGGCGCTCTCGACCGCTCGGAGCTTCTGATCGGCTTCCTCGAGCAGGCGCTTCACCGCAGGCTCCACGTGCTCGGCGCGGATCTGGTCGAAAGGCAGCGGATCCCGGAGATCGAGCAGAGGGTTTTGCATGGTCCGGGGCACTATATCGCGGATCTCTCGCGTGTTCCGCCCGAGAGCGGGCGGCGGGGCGGATCTCGAGGAATCCGACTCGCTGGGAAGATCCCCGGCGGCGTGGCACGGCCGGGAATGCGAGACGGGAGCGTCGTTCGTCGCTACGCTCGCGCGCGCTTTGACCCTTCGTCGCCGCGAACTCCTCGCCGCCCTGGTCGGCGCGCCCCTCGGGCTCGAGGGCTGCAAACGTGCCCCACGAGGAGTCGGCGGAGCCATTCGCGGCCCGCGGCTCGAGCTCGGTCATCGCTTGCGGGCCGGGGCCGCGCTCTCGCTCGAGCAGGCGCGCGGTAACGCGACGAAAGTTCGAGTCCTGGTCGTCGGCGCAGGCCCGAGCGGTCTGTCGGCCGCCTGGCGGCTCGAGCAGCTCGGGATCCGAGATTACCTCGTCCTCGACCTCGAGCGCAGGCCAGGCGGGACGTCGGTGTTCGGCGAGGATGGCGTCGTGCCTCACCCCTGGGGCGCCCACTACGTCCCGCTGCCGAGCCCGGACAATCGCGCTCTGGTCAAGCTGCTCGACGAAGTCGGCGCGCTGGAGTGGCTTTCCGACGGGAGCTTCGCCGGCGCCGAGCGCGCGCTCGTGCGGGCGCCCGAGGAGCGCGTCTTCGCCGACGGGGAATGGCACGAAGGGCTCGTCCCGCCCACCCGCATGCAGCCCGCCGACAAGGCCGAGTTCGAACGCTTCGAGGCGCTCGTGGCTCGGTATGCCGCGCGCAGGGACGGCCGCGGCAGGCGTGCGTTCGCGCTGCCGCTCGAACGGAGCTCGGACGACCCCGATCTCGTCGAGCTCGACCGGAGCTCCGCGCGCCAGTTCCTCGATGCTCACGGCTTCCGGAGTCGCTTGCTTGCCTGGTACGTCGAGTATGCGTGCCGGGACGACTACGGGCTCTCGCTCGAGCACACGAGCGCGTGGGCCATGCTGTTCTACTTCGCGGCGAGAGCCACGAGCGCGCACCCCACCGCGCCGTTTCTGACCTGGCCCGAAGGCAACGGCAGGCTCGTCTCGCACTTGGCCCGCATCGCCGGTGACCGCCTCAAGACCGGCTTTCTCGCGACGGACGTCGTCCCGAGCGAGCGAAGCGTGAGCGTGGCGGCCTTCGACGCCGAAGGTTCGAGCCTCGAGCGCTTCGAGGCCGAGCAAGTGATCTTGGCGGTCCCGAAGTTCGTGGCAGCGAAGATCCTTCGCCCGTACCGCGACGCGCCTCCCGAGTTCCTGCTCGATTTCCGCTACGCGCCGTGGCTCGTCGCGAACTTGCACCTCAACGGGCGACCGAAGAGCAAGGGCTTCCCGTTCGCTTGGGACAACGTGCTCCTCGACAGTCCCTCGCTCGGTTACGTCGTGGCCACGCACCAAACGCTCTCCGACTTCGGTCGCACCGTGTGGACCTACTACCGGCCCTTCAGCGAGCTTTCGCCCGAGGAAGGGCGGAAGCGACTCCTCTCGCTGGATCACGCCGCGGCCACGAGCGCGATCGTCGGCGATCTCGCGCGAGCGCACGAGGACCTCGAAGACTTCATCGAGCGCATCGACGTCTACCGCTGGGCGCACGCCATGGTCGCTCCCGTCCCCGGCTTCATCTGGGGCCCCTCGCGCAGGCGCGCCAAGGAGCGCCTCGGGCGCGTGCATTTCGCGCACAGCGATCTCTCCGGGCTCTCGCTGTTCGAGGAGGCGCAATACTGGGGGGGGAGAGCCGCCGAGGCCGTCGCCAGGGCGCTCGAGAGGAGCTTCGACCCCCTGTGAGCCGAGCCGTCGACTGCGGCCCCTTTCTCTGGTCCTCTCGCGCGGACACGCTGATTTTCGGCGGCAGCGCCCTCTTCGCTCTCGGGCTGGTCGCGGCGCGTCACCTGTTCGGCGCGAGCGCCGACCTGCCCGAATGGAGCTTCCTCTCCTTCGTGCTCGCGGTCGACGTGGCGCACGTCTACTCGACGCTCTTTCGCACGTACCTCGATCCGGCCGAGCTCGCGCATCACAGGACGCGCTACCTGCTCGTCCCGCTCGCAGGCTACGTCGCCGGCTGGGCGCTCTATCAGGCGGGCCCCCTCCTGTTCTGGCGCGTCCTCGCGTACCTCGCGCTCTTTCATTTCGTGCGCCAGGCCGCCGGCTGGGTCGCGGTGTATCGAGCGCGCGCTGGCGAAAGGGGGCGGCTCGAGCGGGTGGTCGACGATCTCGCGATCTACTCTTCGACGCTCTACCCGGTCGTGCACTGGCACGAAAACGTCCAGGAGAAGCGCTTCGCGTGGTTCATGGCCGGTGACTTCGTCGATCTGGCGCTGTTTCGAGAGCTCGAGCCGTTCGCGTGGTGGATCTGGGTCGGGGCGCTCGGCGCGTTTGCGCTGCGTGAGCTTTCGCGCCTGGCGACGCGCCGTCGGTTCTCGCTCGGTCGCGTCCTGGTGGTCGCGAGCACGGCGGCCACCTGGTACGTCGGCATCGTTTTTACCAACTCGGACTTCGACTTCACGGTGACGAACGTGATCACGCACGGCGTGCCTTACGTGGCGCTACTCTGGGCTTACGCTCGCGCTCGGCGCGCGGAGGCGCCCGTGGGAGCGCTCTCGGTCGTGGTGCGGAGCGGGCTCGGAGCATTCTTGGGGATTCTAGTGGTTCTCGCCTTCGTCGAGGAGCTCTTGTGGGATCGGCTCGTCTGGCACGAGCGGGCCTGGCTCTTCGGTGAGGGGGCACCGGTCGGCGAAAGTTTGCTCGCCTGGGTCGTGCCGCTCCTCGCGGTGCCACAGCTCACACACTACGTGCTCGACGGCTTTCTCTGGCGGCGGGGCGAAACGCGGCGCCTCTCCGCCCAGCGCGCGGCGCTCGGCTTCGAGAGCGGTGACCCGCGAGAAAGGCTGGTAGACTTGGGCGTATGACGAGTGTGACGCGGGAAGGCGAGCTCCTCTGGGAGCCCTCGCCGGAGGCGAAGCAGAACGCCAACCTCACGTTGTTCCTCGAGTGGCTCAGGCGCGAGCGCGGCCGAGATTTCGCGGACTACTCGGCGCTCTGGGAGTGGTCGGTGAGCGATCTCCCAGGCTTTTGGCGGAGCATCTGGGACTACTACCAAGTCCAGGCGAACGGCGCTCCGGGCCAGGTCGTCGAGGGGCGCATGCCGGACGCGCATTGGTTCGGCGGCACCGAGCTCAACTACGCCGAGCACGCGCTGCGGCGGCGCGACGCGCATCCGGCGCTCATCTTCCGGGGTGAAGACGGCGAGCGCGTCGAGCTCAGCTACGCCGAGCTCGCGGACCTGGTCGGCCGAATTCGAAATGGCCTGATAGCGCTCGGGGTCGGTCGCGGGGATCGCGTGGCGGCGCTCTTGCCCAATCGACACGAGACGGTCGCCGCGTTCCTCGCGGTAGCGAGCCTGGGCGCGATCTGGTCGAGCTGTTCCCCGGAGTTCGGGGCGCCGAGCGTGCTCGACCGGTTTCGGCAGATCGAGCCCAAGGTCCTGCTGGCGGTGGCTGGCTACCGGTACGGCGGGAAATGGTTCGATCGCAGCGCGGAGCTCGCGCGCATCGTCACGGGCCTCCCGACGCTCGAACACGTGGTCGTGCTCGGGCCGTCGCCGCCGGAGCTTGGCATCGCGAGCTCGAGCTTCGATGTGCTCACGGTTCACCCGAGCGAGCTCGCGTTCGAGCGCGTGCCGTTCGAGCACCCGCTCTGGGTGCTGTACTCGTCGGGCACCACCGGCTTGCCGAAGCCGATCGTCCATGGTCACGGCGGCATCCTGCTCGAGCTCTTGAAGGCGATTTCGCTCCACTGCGACCTCGGCGAAAAGGACCGCTTCTTCTGGTTTTCGACCACCGGCTGGATGATGTGGAACTTCCTCGTCGGCGGTCTCACGCTCGGGGTCACGCTCGTGCTCTACGACGGGAGCCCGGGCTTTCCGGACCTGCTCGCGCTCTTCAAGATGGCGGAGGAGGAGCGCATCACTTACTTCGGGACGAGCGCGCCTTACCTGCTCGCGGTCCAGAAGGCGGGGCTCGAGCCCGGAGCACGCCACGATCTCTCCGCGCTGCGCTCGATCGGGACCACGGGCGCGCCCTTACCAGCCGATGGTTTTGGCTGGGTGTATCGGGCGATCAAGCGCGACCTCTTGCTCGGCTCGGTGAGCGGCGGCACCGACGTCTGCACGGCTTTCGTGCTCTCTTGCCCGCTCTTACCCGTCTACGCCGGCGAGATTCAATGCCGCGGCCTCGGCGCCAAGATCGAAGCCTTCGACGAGGCCGGGCGAAGCCTCGTGAACGAGGTCGGCGAGCTGGTCCTGACCGAGCCGCTGCCCAGCATGCCGATCTTCTTCTGGGGTGACGAGGACGGCGCGCGACGGAAGCAGAGCTACTTCTCCGACTACGAGGGCGTCTGGCGTCACGGCGACTGGATCAAGATCACGCCTCGCGGTAGCTGCGTGATCTACGGGCGCTCCGATTCCACCTTGAAGCGTGGCGGCGTGCGCATGGGCACGAGCGAGTTCTACCGCGTCGTCGAGAGCGTCCCCGAGGTCGCTGACAGCCTCGTGGTCGACACCGGATCGCTCGACGACGCGGACGGGCGCCTGTTCCTCTTCATCGTGACGGCTCCCGGCGCTGCCCTCGATTCCGCGCTGGAGCAGAAGCTCAAGGCCACGATTCGAAAGGAGATCTCGCCCCGCCACGTGCCTGACGTCATCGTCCAGGTGGGCGCCGTCCCACGTACGTTGAACGGGAAAAAGCTGGAAGTGCCGATCAAGCGAATTTTGCTCGGCACGGCGCCGGAGCGCGCGGCGAGCCCCGATACGCTCGCGAACCCGAAGGCGCTCGAACCTTTCGTGGCCCTCGCGCGGGAGCTAGGCCCAAAGCAGGGTTGACAACTTGCGAGCGCGTCGCCTTCTTCGTGAGTGACGGCTGCTCTCAGCTCGCGGCCGTTCAGGTGATGAAATGGCTCAAACGGTGGCTGTACCAACCAGAGAGTCCGAGGGCCCGGAGGAGATGCTGCGGGCCCTTCGTCGTATCCTTCCGGACCGCGTGAACGCGGCAGACGCCTTCGGCGCGGTCATGTGCAGCTTCACTCGGCGTTTGACGCGAGGGGAAGCTCGGCAGCTTCTGATCGAGCTGTCTCCGGCGATCCGGCTCTACTTCCAGGATTGCGTGTTGAACCGGGACGAGGCTGCCGCCGCGTTCGATCGCGAGACCTTCATGAAGCGGCTCGCCTTCAAGCTCAACCTGCCGCTCGAGAAGACCGAGCAGCTGGTGTTCGCGGTGTTCACCTACGTGGAGGCGCGGCTCTCACCGGTCGTCGCGCAGCACGTGGCGAGCCAGCTGCCGCAAGATCTCGAGCTTCTGTGGCGCGAGGCCGCCGCCGCGGGGGCGCCCAGCCGGCTTCATTGACTCGCTATTTCGAGCATCACCAGCCGAGCTTTTCGCGCAGGTGATGCTCGACCTCGCCGGCCATGCGGGCGTGCGTGGCGAGGCTCGGGTGCCAGTCCTCGCCGAAAGGTGGGGCTTGCGGGGCGAGCGCGAGGAACGAGATGCGGGTGTCCCCCTGCGCCTTTCGGCGCTCGACGGCGCCGCCCACCCACTGATTGATCTTCGTGAGTCGCTCTTCTCCCGCCGGCCAGGAGTTCGTGAACATCGGCCCCGTGAGGCAGGCGAGGTGCGCGTTCGGATAGTGACGGCGCAAGTCGCCCAAGAACGCGTCATAAGCGCGCTCGAAGCCCGCCTGATCCGGGACGCCCTGGCCGAAGTCGTTCGTGCCGAGGTTCACGATCACGGCGTCGGGGGTGTACGCCGCGAAGTCCCAGGCAGGCTCGGCCTCGAACGGGAGCGTGCGCCCGAAGAGAACCGGCATTTGATCGCTGGTCTTGCCGCCGTAGTCGCGCGTGACCCCAATCCCCGAGATGCACGTCGCGTGGAGCTCCGCCCCGAGCGCGCGCGCCGCGAGCGCGTCGTACGAACGGTAGTGGTCCTCGTTCTCTGCCGTGAACCCGGTCGACGGGTTGCCGGCTGGGGGCGCGTCGATCGTGGCCTCGTTGCCGTAGCCGCAAGTGATGGAATCGCCCACGAACTCGAGGCGTCGTGCGGGTCGCGCGGGAAGGTCGAGCGCTTTCGGTCCCTTTCCCAGCACGCTGAAGCTTCGGAAAGCGCCGCTCCCCACGAACGCTTCGGTCTTCTTGTAGAGCGCGACGCGGTGTGAGCCAGGAGCGAGGCCGCTCGCCAGCGTGTACTCGTGGACGCCCGGCGTGACCGCGAGATCGAGCGCCGGCGCGCCGTCGACTAGGACCTGGTAGTGATTCGAGTGCTTGGGATCGGCCTTGCTCGCGTCGTCGAGCTCGACGGTGACGGTCTCGCCCTCGAAGGCGAGCTCGAAGGTTACTCCCGGATAGGCGAAGCGCGCGACGTTCGGATCGGTGTGATCGACTCGACCGGTCGAGCGCACGCGCGGATCGCTGACGGGAACGCGCACCTTCTCACTCGGCGCCGGGTTTGGAGGAGCCGGCTCCTTGGCAGGAGCCACGCAACCGAGCAGGAGGAGGAAGAGGCCGAAACTGTGCTTCATGAGCCGAGCCCCAGGCGCTTGCGCGCGACGCCGAGCGCGACCGGACTGCGATCGACGCCGACCCAGGTTCTCCCGAGCCGTTCCGCGACCGCGAGCGTGGTCCCGGAGCCGCACATCGGGTCGAGCACGCGGCTCTCCGGCACGCTGGCGGCGCGTACGATCCGCTCGAGTAGGCGCTCGGGCTTCTGCGTGGGGTAGCCGGTCGTCTCGCGACGGAGCGGCGTGTTCGCCTGCATCGCCGGGCAGTCGCTCCAGACGCTCCCGATGCGGCGTCCGCGGTCGGCGTAGTAACGATAGGCCTTCCCGTTGACGCGCCGCTCGCGATAACGGCGTCCCTCGGCGTCCACCAAAGTAAAATGCATGCTGAGGCTCGTGTCAGCGTAACTCTCGCGTAAAATCTCGTCCTCCCCGTTCCAGATCATCTCGCGCCCCCGCGAATAGACGAGGATGGTCTGGTGCGTCACGCTCGGGCCTCCCCGGCGCCGCGCCCCGTTGCCCGGGATCCAGATGATTTCTCCCTGGTAGGCGCCGCGCCCGAACAGCTTGTCGCACACCACTTTAGCGTCGTGGACGGCGCGGTGATCGAGGTGCAGCCAGAGGCTGCCGACGGTGCTCATCACTTCGCGCATCGCCGCGAGGCGCGGCTCGAGCATGGCGAGGAACGCTTCGATGCCGCCCCAGGCGTCGACGTACGCGGCGGTCCCGCGGGCGCGCTCACCGGTCCCGGTGCGCGCCTTGCGCTCGCCTCCGGCGTTGAAGGGCGGGTCGACGTAGACGAGATCGAAGCGAGCCTTCTCGCGCGCGAGGTTCGGCAAGACTTCCAGACAGTCACCCGCGAGCAGCGCACCCCGCGGGGTTGCCGCGCGCCTGGCCGCGGGCATCAAGCACCTCCGCCGGGCACGAGCCCGGCCACGCCGTCGTCGGGAACGAGAGGATCATCGGTGCTGATCGCGTGAAGCTCGTCGTGGGTGAGCTCGAACGGAGGTGGCCCGCCGGGCAGCCATTCCCACACGGGGCCTCCACCGCTGCAGCCCGCGACCTCGTCTTCGGGGCTGCAGGCGATGCGGACGTGGAAGTGATCGTCGTGATTCAGGCTGTCCCCGGGCTCGAGCAGCACCGCTTGAGCTCGATAAACCACGTCGAGCCGCTCGCCGCGCGCGAGCGCGTAGTCCACGAGCAACGACTCGAGGACGCGACTCCCGAAGATGAACTGCACGCGGAGCTCGTCGTCTTCGACGAGGAGCTTCACGAGCTCCCATGTCTTCTCGACGTCGAAGCGCAAGTAGTCGCTCGTGCCGGAGACCAGGGCGAGGCCGTCGCTCTCCACGTGGATGAAGCCGGGGGCGCGGACGCTCGCGCCGGCGGGTGTCTTGTAGAAAAGGAGCAGGTCGACGTCGCGGCCCGTGCGGTGCGAGTTGTGGCCGGAGATTTTGCCGCCGTGACGCGCCGACAAGTCGCCCACCACGAGCGGGGACGTTCCCGGGAAGCGCGCGTCGAGCTCGGCGGCAACGCGCACGAGGCCCTTGACCAGGCGCGGGTGGCCGAAATAGCGGTCGCTACGCGGGCGGAAGCGAGTGAACCCGTTGCCGCTCACCGGCAGCTCCTCGGCCGACGTCTGGACGCCCAGGTGCGGCACTCCGACCGCGCCGCTCACGCCGGGCGCGAGCGGCGTCGGCACGCCGACGCAGCCGCTCGCGAAAGCGAGGGTGAGGGCGAGGGGAGCGAAGCGCAAACTGTTGGGATTCATCCTGCGGCAGGGCGGGGGAGGTACGCTCGGAGCATCTGCTCGATGCCCTCGAGAGCATCGCTCGACGCATACCCCTGGGCAAGGTCGTAGTCCTGACGGTGGACGAGGTAGCCGAAGTCTACGAAAGCCGCGAGGGCGTTCGTGATGAGCGGCTTGCTCACGGCCTCCTGTCGCTCGATCTCGCCGGCGAGGAACATTTCCTGGCCGGCCGCGAGCGCGCGCTTCACGAGGTCTTTCTCGCTTTGAGGCGCCTTGGTGAGGAGCGGCAGCGCGCGGGCCGCGACGAGATAGCCCTCGATGAAGTTGATGAGCAGCGCCGCGTAGTTTTCGAGCCACTCCCGGCCGCTCCAGCCGTCGTGGCCGGCGCCCGGGCGCAGGCGCCCTTCGGGCAACCCGAGCTCGAGCTCTCCATCGGCGGCCATGGCCGAGAGCGTCTCCTCGAAGATGCGGTCGAAGGGCTTGTCGGCGCGGAAGCGAAACTCGAACTTGAACAGGCGCGAGAGCGCCTGCACGCGCTCGCGGACCTCGTTCTCGAGCGGCTCGGCCCCCGAGGCGAGCAGCGCGAGCGATACGAGGGCCCGCTCGACGAAGAAGTGGATGATGATGTTCTTCGACGTGTCGAGCGCCAGGCGCTTGCTCTCCACGACGACGTAGAACGCTCCCGGTCCTGCGAGCGGGCGCTTGCGACCGGACGGCCCGGCCTCCGGCACGTGGACCTCGACGAGCTCCGTGTCCGCGAACATCTGTGCGGCTTCACGCAGGGCTTCGGGGCGAAGCGCGCCGGAAGCGGTCTTCAGCGTGGGGCTGACGCGCGCCTCGAGCTTCTCCAGCACCGCGAGGAAGCGGCCCGCTCGAGAGACGAGCTCTTCATGCGCGAGCCCGCGCTGGCGGTGCGAGAGCAACGTCAGCGCCGTCAGCGCTCCGGGCGTCACGGCCGTGACGCGGTTGATCTCGTCCATCACGCGGTTGCCGAGCTTCGTCACGAGGGAGCGGCGCTTGGCAGGCGTGAGCTGCGCGTCGACGGGGATCCCGAGCTCCTGCCGCACGTCGTCGAGCGTCAAGATCTGGCCGACCTGCATGTTGATGCGGCCGTAACGGTGGCGCAGCACCTCGCGCGACTTGATGAGACCGGCGGCGTCTTCCTTGGCCTTTTCTCCGCCGAGGAGCTCGCGTTCGTAGGCCGAGGCCTCGACCACGCGCTCGTAGCCGATGCTCACCGGGACGAAGTACGACTCGCGCTGGGTGACGGCGAGCGCTGCGTCGACCACCATGTTCAGGAGGCCGAACTTGGGCGGCAAGAGCTTTCCGGTCCGGCTGCGTCCGCCTTCGAGGAAGAGCTCGATGGGGTAACCGTCCTTGATCAGGCGGCGCACGTACGCGTCGACCACCGCTGCGTACAGGCGGTCGCCCTTGAAGGAGCGGCGGATGAAGAACGCGCCGCCACGCCGGAAGATGGGACCTACCGGGAAGAAGTCGAGGTTGTCACCGGCCGCGATGAGCGGCAGCGGCAGGTTCTGCTGGTTGAAGATGTAGCTCAGGATCAGGTAGTCGATGTGGCTCTTGTGGCTCGGTAGCAGGATGAGCGAGCCCTTGCGCGAAGCCTGGCGCAGCCTTTCGATGTCCGCCTTGTCCCACTCGACTCCGGCGTAGATGCGCTGGAAGAGCCGATCGAACATCACCTCCAACGCCTTGATCGTCGTCTGATCGGGGGTCGCCTGGAGCTCGCGGAGCATGTCGAGCGCGCGCTGCGTGAGGAGGTAGCGATTTTCGCGCTCGTCCGCGAGATCGTCGATGATGGCGCCGAGCTTCGGGCTCCGGATGAGCTCCTGGCGCACGCGCTCGGGCGCCTTCTCTGCGGGGCCCGTGATGCCGCGGCGCTCCCGCTCGAGCCGAGCGAGGATCGCGTACGTCACGCGACGGATCAGCGCCGTATCGGACAGGCCGTTCTGGCCGTCGAGAAAGTGCGACAGATTGAGCGGCTCCCCGAGCTTCAGCTCGACGTGCCGGTAGTTGTAGAGAAACTGCGCGACCGTGCGCGTCGGGCTCGGCCACTCGCGCGGGCCGATGATGAAATCGAAGGGCTCGCCGCCGCGCGTATCCGGGTGCTTGGTCCACACGAAGACTTGCGGGACCAGGAAGATGGGGCGGGTAGAGCGCCGCTGGAGATCGAAGAGCGCGCGCACGATCTCGTCGCCCTCCTTGAGCCCGCGCTGGCCGGACGCTCCCGCGGCGACGTCGAAGACACTCGGCGGCCGCTTGAGAAAGAGCGCGGCGGACCCATCGTCCGAAAGCGCGGCCTCGAGCTCCTCTCGCGGCGACACCTTGCGCGGGAAGATCGCGTTCAGCCAGCCCTTGCCCATCGGGCTCAAGATCCACAGGCCGAGGTCGTTCACGAACCGAATGCGCGGCAGCCGGTGACGCTTCGTGAGGTAGTCGAGCGCGAAGAAGTCGACGAAATTGAGGTTCCTGAGCACGTAGACGACCGTGCCTTCGGAAGCGAGCTTCCTCACTTCTTGAACCCAGGCTTCGTCGACCTGGATCTTCTCGAAGAAGCGGCGGTAAATGGCGCGGAGAGCCGGGTTGGGCTCGTAAGTCTTGGGGAGATCGCGCTTCGCCATGCGTACGTGAGGGCTGGGCCCGGATCATAGCTTGCCTGGGCCCGAGAGCGCGAGTAGCTCATGAGTCGCGTGTCGATGCCGAAGCCCCGCGTCCTCTTGCTCATGCTGCTCGGCGCGCTCGCTCTCTCCGCCGGTTGTCGCAAGAAAACAGCAGCTCCCGCGCCGCCGAGCGAGTTCGACGAACCTTCCGCGCAGGAGTCCCCGGAGGGCGTGTCATCGGCGTCGAAGGCGCCGCCCCCTGAGCGCTGTCGCGAGGTGAACAAGGGCACGTTGTTCGCGGTCGGCGATATCGAAGCGTCGAAGCAGAACGATGTACCCGAGCCGCTCGAAGGTGAAGAGCCGATCGAGGCCATCGCGATGCCTTTCGGCGTCGAGCTCGGAGGCGTTACCGGTTACAAGGCCGGTTTCGCGGTGGGGCTCCTCCAGAGCCGGCGCCAGGGCCAACGCGCGAGCATCGCGCTGATTCGCGCAGACGGGTCCGGTCGCACGGTCGAACTCGACGCGGTGCACGGAGACGTCGAGGCGCCGCACATCGCGGCGAGCCCGGACACCCTCGTCGTGCTGTTCGGCGATCAGGACGCCGCGGGCGCGACGCTCCGCACTGCGCTCTTGCCGCTCGACGCGGAGCGTCCCTCCTTCGGCCCCGAGATCCTTTCGGTCGATCGGACGAGCGGCGCCGCGCTCGCGGTCTCGGGCAACACCGCTCTGATAGCGTTCTCCGAGCTCGCGAAAGGAAAGAGCCAGCTTACGACCGTGCGCTTCGGTGTCGATGACAAGAAGGCCGCCGCTCGCGTCGCGATCGACACGCAAAAGCGAGACGTGGAATCACCCCGACTCTGCGAGCGGCCCGGCGGCTTCTGGCTCGGTTGGGTCGAGCAGCTGCCCGCTCCGCCTGCGAAGGCAGGGCCGAAGAACACACCGCAGGGTAACGAGCTCGACGAAGAGAGGGCGGGGCTCGAGCTCGGTCCGCGCGCGCTTCGGCTGGTCTCTCTGGACGCCGCCGGAAAGCCCCTGGGCGCTCCGCTTTCGCTGACGAAGCCGGACAGCTACGTGCTCTCGTTCGAGATGGCTCCGTGGCCCGACGGGGGCGCAGTGCTCGCGTGGAGGGACGAGCCGGCTGCGCCGGGCGTCGAGGGCGGCGCGCTAAAGCTCGCCCACGTGCGCCCCGACGGCAGCGTGGAGACCGGTCAGGTCGAGGGCGAGCTCGGGGCAGGAGTGCCCTCG
>JAEZYO010000124.1 GCA_023419055.1 Pseudomonadota bacterium
CTCTCGCTACCCGGATGATCCGCTCTCCGAGCTCGACTCCACGACCACGGCGCTCGACCTCGTTCATCACTACTTGAGCGCGCTCCGCCGCCTGCTGCTCGAGAGCGCGAACCTCGAGATCAGCCCGGACGAGCCGTTCGAAGCCATGATCGCCGTTCCCGCGAACGCGAGCACGCGCCAGCGCTATCTCACCGTGGAAGCGTTCTCCCGCGCCGGCTTCAAGGTGCTCGGCATGGTGAACGAGCCGACCGCGGCCGCCATCGAGTATGCCTACAACAACATCGCGGGCCTCGGGCGGCGCTCGCCCAAGCGCTACGTCGTCGTCTACGATCTCGGCGGCGGCACCTTCGACACCTCCGCCGTGTCGCTCGCGGATCGCCGCTTCGAGCTCATCGCGACCGAGGGCATCGGCGAGCTCGGCGGAGAGGACTTCGACGAGGCGCTCCTGAAGCTGACGCTCTCCGAAGCCGGCACCAGCTCGGGTGAGTTCACGCCGGTCGAGCGAGCGCGCGCCCTCGAGGTGTGCCGCGAGGCCAAGGAGACGCTCACCCCCTCGAGCCGGCGGCTGCTCGTGGACCTGAGCGACGTGAAGGCAGGGCTCGAGCCGGTCACGCTCGATCTCGCTCGTCTCTACGCCGAGACTCAGCCGCTCGTCACCCGTACGCTGACGGAGCTCGACAGCATTTTCGAGCAGGTGCGCGGCTTCGGCATCGATCCGGAGAACCCGCGCGAGCTCGGCGCGGTGTACCTCGTGGGCGGCGCCACGGCGTTCCCGCTCGTCACGCGCACGCTGCGCGAGCGCTACGGGCGCAAGGTGCTGCTCGCGCCGCAGCCGCACGCCGCGACGGCGGTCGGGCTCGCCATCGCCGCCGATCCCGACTCGGGGATCTTCGTGCGTGAGGCGGTCACCCGTCATTTCGGCGTCTGGCGCGAGGGCGAGCGCGGCCGCGAGAAGATCTTCGACCGCATCATCACGAAGGGCGCCCTGCCGGAGGACGGGCGGCTCCTGATCGAGCGGCGCTACCGCCCGGTGCACGCGGTCGGTCACCTGCGCTACCTGGAGTGCAGCGGCCTCGGGCACGGCGGTGAGCCCGCGGGTGATCTCACGCCGTGGGGTGAGATCCTCTTCCCCTACGACCCCGCGCTCGCCGACACGGCCGATCTCTCCGGCGTGGAGCCGGCGCGGCGCCTTCACGGCGAGCAGGAAGAGATCATGGAGAGCTACACGTACCGGACCGACGGCACCATCGCGGTCCGGATCGAGAACCTCACTCGCGGCTACGCGCGGGGGTACGTGCTCGGTCAGCGCCAGTTCGCGGCGGCGGAGTAGGCTCGAGCAGCGCCGTCTCGAGCCCGAGCTCGGCGACGCGCTCGAGCACCGCGGGCAACACTTCGAGGCTCACCGGCGAGTAGTCCTCTCGCTCGGCCGCGTCGTGCAGCATCACGATCGCGCCGTCCTCGATCCTCGGCAGCACGCGCGCGGCCACGCGAGCGGCGGTCGCGCCACGCACCCCGTCGAGCGCGCGCACCGACCAACCCGCCAAGGTGACGCCGGCCCTCTCCACGGCGATCGCGGTGAGGTGGCTGACGAAGCCAATCGGCGGGCGAAAGAGCGCGGGCCGCTGGCCGCAGACGCGCTCGATGGCGTCTTGAGAGCGCGCGATGTCCTCGACCACGTAGCGGCTCGAGCGCAGCGAGTAGAGCCTGTCGTGACGGTAGCCGTGAAGACCGACGGCGTGCCCCGCCGCCACGATCTCGCGCAGGACGTCGGGGTAGCGCTCCGCCTTGCGCCCCACGACGAAGAACGTCGCCTTGGCCCCGCGTGACTCGAGCAGGCGCAGCACCTCCCGCGTCGTCTCCGGGTGAGGCCCGTCGTCGAACGTGAGCGCGACCCGCCGCTTCCCGACTGGAAGCCGCGTGATCAGATCTGCATAGATCCGGAGCCCCGGGAACAGCGCGCCCAGCGTCGCCCAGGTCGCGAGCAAGAGCAAAAGCGCCGTCGTCACCCAGATCGGTGGTGGCTCGACCGTGAACGCGCGCACGGCGAGCCCGAGCGAGGCGAAGCTCAAGAACCAAAGGAGGACGCGCGCCGGCGGCACCGGCCGAGTCCTTCTAGACCTTGGGGCTCCCGTCAACGCCCTTCCTGCGCTGGCATTTTTCGGCAAGGCTACGCCGCCCGGGGCCACGCCTTGCTCTTCAACACGCTCGAATACGCGGTCTTCTTCGGAGTCGTCTTCGTCGTCTCCTGGCTGCTCGCGCGCGCCCGAAAGCTCCGCGTGCTGTTCCTGCTCGCCGCGAGCTACTACTTCTACGCCAACTGGGATCTGCGCTTCTTGCCGCTGATCTGGGCGTCGTCCACGGCTGACTGGCTGCTCGGCAACGCCATCGCCAAGGCGGAGAGCGAGAGCCGCCGCCGGCAGTGGCTCGGCGCGACGGTGGTCCTGAACCTGGGCGTGCTCGGGATCTTCAAGTACTTCGATTTCGGGGTGGAGTCGGCGCGGCAGCTCCTCGAGTCGTTCGGCTATCACCCGCCGGAGTTTGCGCTGCACGTCGCGCTGCCGATCGGCATCAGCTTCTTCACGTTCGAGTCGATGAGCTACGTCATCGACATCTACCGGAAGGACATCGAGCCGCACCCGAGCTACTTCGAGTACCTGACGTTCGTGGCCTTCTTCCCGCACCTGGTGGCGGGTCCCATCGTCCGTCCGCGCGATCTCTTGCCCCAGCTCACGGAGCCCGCGCGCTTCTCCTCCGCCGCGGGGAGCGAGGGGCTCTGGCTCATCGCCATCGGCTTGATCAAGAAGGTCGCGATCGGCGACTACCTCGCGCTAAACCTCGTCGACCGCGTGTTCGACGCCCCCGCGCAGTACTCGGCGATCGAGTGCTACGCGGCGATCCTCGGTTACTCGGTTCAGATCTACTGCGACTTCTCCGGCTACACGGACGTCGCCATCGGGTCTGCGCTCTTGCTCGGCGTGCGCTTCCCCAAGAACTTCGACGCGCCCTACAAGGCCGGAAGCATCACCGAGTTCTGGCGCCGCTGGCACATCTCGCTCTCGACCTGGCTCCGGGACTACCTCTACATCCCGCTCGGTGGAAACCGGCGCGGACGCGTCCGCACCTACGTGAACCTGATGCTCACCATGCTGCTCGGCGGGCTCTGGCACGGCGCCAACTGGACCTTCGTCGTGTGGGGCGGGATCCACGGCGCGGCGCTCGCCATCGAGCGCCTCTTCCGCCACGAGCACGGCCCGAAGCGTGTCCTCGGCCCCGGGCTCAGCACCGCCCGTCGCGTCCTCCTCGTGTTCGTCACCTTCCACGTGGTGGCGGCGGCCTGGATCTTCTTCCGCGCCGAAAGCTTCGATAAGGCGGCAGCGTTCTGGGCTCGGCTCGGCAGCCTGACCACGTACCACCCGAACCTCGACCTGCGAATCCTTGCCGTCCTCGCGGCCGGTTTGGTCTCGCACTACGTGCCCGAGCGCTGGTATGAAGGGGCCAAGGCAACGTTCACCCAGTTGCCCGCGCCGGCTCAGGGGCTAGCACTGGTCGGCGCCGCGTTCGTGCTCAAGCAAATGGCGAGCGCCGAGGCCGTACCCTTCGTCTACTTCCAGTTCTGATGAGTGAAGCGAACGACGCCGAGAAAGACGGCGAGGTCAAGGAACGCGACGCCACGCCCTCGACCGAGAGCGAAGGCGACACCGAAGACTCGGTCGCTCCCGACGCCGCAGGCGACGGCGCGGCTCCGAGCGAAGCCGCCTCCGCGCCCGTTCGCAAAAAGAAGAAGAAGCGAAAGAAGAAGGCCGGCACCGCGCCCGACACCGCCGAAGCCAAGAAAGAGGGCCCCGAGTACGACGTGAGCGGGGCCGAGCGCGCGGCGTTCCTCGCGTGGTTCCCCGAGGATCCGGAGCTCGATCAGCTGGTGCGCGCGTACGAGGTCGGCAACTACGCCTACGTGCGCGAGCACGCGGGAAAGCTCGCCGAAAAGTCCGAGGACGACAAGGTCCGCTCGGCTGCGCGCGAGCTCCTCGCCCGCATCGAGCCCGACCCGCTGATGAAGTTCCTGTTGCTCGGCGCCGTGGCGCTGCTCGTCTTCCTCACGCTCTTCGCGTATCGATCGCATGGTCACTAGAGCGACAAACGGTTTGAGCCGGTGCGCTCGCCGCGAAGCGGCCGCGTGGGGTGGGGCCCCGCGGAATTCAATTCCGCGGGGCGGGGCGGCGCGTGCCGCCCCGATGAAAAAGACACTAGAGAACACCGATCGGTTGCAAACCGATCGGTGCTCTAGGTCGGCTCTCGCCTTCGTCGCGCTCCTCTCGTTCGGCTGCGGCGGCGCGCCCGAGAAGGCACCGGCCGAGCCGAAGGCGCCGGTCGGCGAGATCGAGCGCTTCATGCCGCTCGCGAACGACACGGTGTACTCGTACGAGACCTTCTCCGAAGGCACCGGCGAGCGCGGCGTGCTCGTGCTCCGAGTCCGCCGCCCGCGCCCCGAGCTCGCCGAGCTCGATGTCGCGGGGCGCGTCCAGCGGCTCACCGTCAGCGCTCGAGGGCTTCAGCTGGTCTCGGGAGGTTACCTCCTGCTCGCGCCGCTGAAAGAAGGCGCTGAATGGCTCGGTGATTTCGGCAAGGTCCGCGTGACCGCGGTGAATCGCACCTCCGAAGTCCCGGCAGGCCGCTTCTCCGGCTGCCTCGAGACCGTCGAAGAGATCGTGTCACCCGAGGTGAAGAAGCGCACCACCACGCTCTTCTGCCCCGACGTGGGCATCACCGAGCGCGAGACGGAAGGCGAAGCCGCCGGTCAGTACGCGCTCGAGCGCATCGTCTTGAAGACGTTCGGCAAAGCGTTCTCGCTCGAGAACCCGCCCTGAGTCGCGCCTACGATCCTGCGTCGCCTTCCGGCGCGAGCTCGAGCTCTTTCGTCGAGGAGCAAGAGCCCTCTTCGCGCTTCAGCTCCTCGACGAGGTCGGGATAACCCTCGGCGATGATTTCAATCGTCGCGGGCCCCTGAGTCCAGAGCGCGCAGCGCAGGCCCTCGATCGCTCCCTTGCGGCGCGCCCCCGAAGGACCTCCGCCTTGCCCCTCACCCGCCGCGCCTCCCGCGCCGCCGGCGCCCGAGCTCGGGTCGGCGCCGCCGTCGAGTGGCACGCCGTCCTCGTCGGTGACGTCGCAGAACAGGATCTCCGGGCGAGTCGGGGAGCTTGCTACGTACTCCTCGCGTCCGCTCCCGTACGTCACGATCACCTTGACCGAAGCTGGTAAAGGACCATCCACGGCAGAGATCAGCACGGTGAAATCCGGCTCTGCTCCGCACGGCTTCTCGGGGCGCGCGTCGGGACCACAAGCGAGGGGCGCGGCCACGCCGAGCGCGAGCAATAGGGCGGACCAACGATAGACGGCGAAACTCGGCCTGGGCACGAAAGCTCCGGAGCTCGTACCTCGTAGCCGATGTGCTGCAAAGTCGGCGGGGCCGAAATCGCCCAAGCTGCGGGAATTTCGCGGCTTTGCACGCGACGCCGAGCGCCCGAGCGAAGCTCCTCCACGAGCGCGAGAACCCCTTCACCGTCCAAGAACGAGGTGGTGCGTCGCGCCCCCAACAGGCCCTCTCGATCGTTGGACTTTAAATCAATTTACTCTCAGCAGTGATGTTCACGCAAAGTGTGAGCGCTGCCGTCGAGACTCGAAAAACGCGACGAGAGTAGAGAAGTGGGGAGCTCGAGTGCGTCCTTTGATCACAAAAGTAGTGGTGAGCAGAGTGATCCGTGAACCTCGTCGAACGACTTCAGGTACCTTTCTCACACCGGCGCCGATGAGTCGCGGCGTCGGAACCAGAGCGTAGGACGTCGACCTCCGTCGGCGCCCGCGCGAGCTCGTGCCTTCTTCGGGCGCGGCGTGGAGAAGACGGTGACCCCGGAACAACACACGCATCGCTGGATTTTCGAGGTGAAGGTCGGGCGCGCGCTCGCACCGTTCGTGCTCGCCTTCGTGGCGGGCTGCAACGGCGTGGTCGGTGGCCATGAGCAGTCCACTCGTCCCAGTGAGGGAACGGGCGGCAGCGGCGGGAGCGCTCCTTCGGGGCAAACCCCCGAGGAAATCCTGGCTTCGCCCTTCTGCCAGACCCCTCAGCCCGGCTCGGCACCGCTCAGGCGCCTCAGCAACAACGAGTACTCGAACACGCTGAAGGATCTCTTCGCCGGCGTGGACGGCGTGGCTTCCGTCATCGACACGGTCGTCGCCACGTTCCCGCACGAGTCGGAGTCGCTCGGCTTCCGCAACAACGCGAGCTTCCTCGCGGTCGGCTCGCTCGTCGCGCAGAAGTACCTCGACGGCGCCGAGCAGATCGCGGCAGCCGCCGCGTCCGCGTCGGATCTCGTCGCGTGCGATCCCGAGTCGCTCGGCGATCTCGAGTGCGCGCGCGAGTTCATCCGAGACTTCGGCGCGAAGGCGTATCGCCGGCCGCTCACCGACGACGAGGTGCAACGCTACGAAGATCGCTTCACCGCGGGCTCCGATGGGCACACCTTCCAAGACGGCATCGAGTGGGTCGTCTTCAGCATGCTGCAATCGCCGCACGTGCTCTACCGCGTGGAGCTCGGAGAGCCTGCCACCGGCGCCGTGACGGAGCCGACGCCCTACGAGATGGCCTCGCGCCTCTCGTACCTGATCTGGCAATCACAGCCGGACGCCGAGCTCACGCGCGCCGCGGCGGCGGACGAGCTCCGCACCCCCGAGCAGATCGAGACCCAGGTTCGGCGCATGCTGGCGGACGACAAGTCGGAGCGCCTGTTCGAGTACTTCGACCAGTGGCTCGACACCGACATCCTGAGCAGCATGAAGCGCGACAAAGAGGTGTACCCCGACGTGGTCTCGGGGCTGCCCGAGCTCTTGCGCGAGGAGACCCGCACCTTCGTGAAGACGCTGTTCGCGAACCCGAGCGGCTCCTTCGGTGAGCTCTTCACCGCGAACTACAGCTACGTGAACGGCGCGCTCGCCGAGCACTACGGCGTCTCGGGAGTGAGCGGCGGCGAGTTCGTGAAGGTCGACATGCCGGGGCGCTCGGGCGTGCTCACGCAGGGCATGCTGCTCACGCGCGACAAGGCGACGCGCACCTCGATCGTTCGACGCGGCCTGAAGGTGCGCACCGATCTCTTGTGCGAGCTCGTGCCCGCGCCGCCGCCCAACGTAAACCTCGACCTCGAGGGGCTCGGTGACGGCCTCTCGCAGCGCGACCGCCTCGAGCTCCACCGCACGCAGCCGGGCTGCGCGGGTTGCCACGAGCTCATGGATCCGCTCGGCGTGGTGTTCGAGTCGTTCGACGCCGTGGGCCGCTTCCGCACCACGGACGAGGACGGCCAGCCCGTGGACACCTCGAGCACGATCACGAGCACGCAGGACGCGGACGGGCCCGTGGCGAACGCCGCCGAGCTCGGCCAGCGCCTCGCACAGAGCGAAGAGGCGCGCGCCTGCTACGTGCTCCAGAACTTCCGCTTCTTCTACGGCCGCGACAAGACCGACGCGGACCGCTGCTCGATGGCGTCGCTGTCCGTCGCCTTCAAGGAGAGCGGCTACAGCTTGTCCGAGCTCGTGGTCGCGCTCAGCCAGACCGACGCGTTCCGCTACCGACCCGTGATCGTTCCGGAGGCTCCATGAAACCCCTCAGCCGTCGAACCCTCTTGCGAGGCGCGTCCGGAGTCGCGCTCGCGCTGCCCTTCCTCGAGGCGATGCGCCCGAGCCGCGCGCGCGCGCAGTCCACCACGGCGCCGCGCCGCATCCTGTTCGTGTTCCAGGCGAACGGCGACGAGACCGACAAGCGCTTCAGCGCGCCGGGCGAGACCAGCTTCGAGCTCGGCGAGTTCCTGGCTCCGCTCGAGCCGTACCGCGAGGATCTGCTCTTCCTCAACAACCTGCACAAGCGCTTCTGGGACCTCCCCGATGGTCAGGTCGCGGACAATCACCAGCAAGGCGGGAGCTCGCTCGCGCCCTGGAAATCCGGGACCGGATCGTTCCCGATTGGCGGCGCGGAGACCACCATCGGCTACGTCGAGGGGCCGAGCGCCGACTACGCGATCGGCGGGCGCGTGCTCGAGGCCGACGAGAGCGTCGCGCACCGGCACCTGGTGTACCGCGTCGGCCAGAAGTGGAACGACATCTGGAACACGCACTCGCACGCGGGCCCCGTGGGGGAGCAGAACCCGATCCCACCCGAGACCGATCCGTACGAGGCGTACGCCCGCATCTTCACCTTCACGCCGGACGACGACGGCGCGCAACAAGAGGTGCTGCGGCGCCTGGCCAAGAAGCAGTCGGCGCTCGATCTGGTGCGTGAGGAGGGCAACTCGCTGCTCGGAAAGGTCGGCGCCGAAGATCGCGCGAAGATCCAGCAGCACCTCGACTCGATCCGCGACATCGAGCGCACGCTCCAGAGCGGCAACGGCGCGGCGGCGTGCATCGAGACCCCGCTCGGCGAGAAGCTCGACCCGTACGAAGACGACAACCACGTGATCATGGGCGAGCTGTTCTTCAAGATCAGCGCGCTCGCCTTCGCGTGCGATCTCACGCGCGTGGTGCACTTCAACTGGAGCGGCAACACCAGCAACCGCGTCTACTCGAACCTCGGCCTGAGCGAGGGGCACCACGACATCTCCCACAACAGCGACGAGGCTGCCTTCGCGGACGTGCGCCGCATCCACAAGCACCTCTGGGAGCAGAACACCAAGCTCTACGAGATCTTGAAGGGCACGCCCGACGGCGAGGGCACGCTCTGGGATCACACCCTCGTCGTGCATTGGAACGAGCTCGGGCAGGGCGACAGCCACAGCATCGACGACAACCTGGTCGTCCTGGCCGGCAAGGCGCACGACTACTTCAAGCGCGGGCGCCTGGTGGACTTCCAGAAGAACCGCTCGTTCGCCGACATGCTCGTCAGCTGCTTCCACTACATGGGCTTCGAGGACGTCACGAGCTTCGGCGAGGACGTGCTGAACACGGGCGGCGCGCTGCCGCTGACCTGAGGCGACTACTGCGCGGGGCCGATCTCGACGGTTCGCTCCCCGTCGTCGTCGACCATCACCTGCACCGCCCAGGGGCGGCAGCACACCGAGCAGTCTTCGACGTAGCTGCCCGAAGTATCGGGGTCCACGTAGAGCTCCACGCGTTCGTGGCAGTACGGGCAGCGCACCTTCGCCATTTCGTCGCGAATCCGGGCCACCCCGCGAGCTTGACAGGCGGGCCTCCTCGGAGCAATTCCCTGCCGTCATGCGGGAAGAACTCGAGCTCAACCGGGCGCACTGGGACGAGGCGACCGAGATCCACGGGCGCGCCAACGTGTACGGCATCGAGGACTTCAAGGCCGGCCTTTGCCGCCTGCACCGCGTGGAGGTCGAGGAGATCGGCGGCGAAGTGAGCGGCAAGCGCCTGCTCCACCTGCAGTGCCACTTCGGGCTCGACACCCTCTCCTGGGCCCGCCGCGGCGCGATCGTGACCGGCGTCGACTTCTCCCCGCAGGGCATCGCTCTCGCGAAGCGCCTGGCCGAGGAGACTTCGCTCCCGGCGGAGTTCGTGTGCAGCGATCTCTACTCGCTGCGCGAGAACTTCGACGCCCCCGGGAAGTTCGACATCGTGTACGCCTCCTACGGCGTCTTGAACTGGCTGCCCGATCTCGCGGGCTGGGCCGCGGTCATCGAGCACTACCTCGAGCCCGGCGGCTTCTTCTACATCGTCGAGTCGCACCCGACGGCGCGCATCTTCCCCATCGACGAGGACATGCCGAAGGCCAAGACCTTTCGGCCCTTCTTCTCCTACTTCCACGACCCCGCAGGCGTTCGTTGGCCCGCGACCGCGGACTACGCCGACGCGAGCGCGCTGCATCAGGTCGCCACGCACGAGTGGCAGCACTCGCTGAGCGACATCATCAACGCGCTGCTCGGGGCGGGGCTCGCGCTCGAGTTCGTGCACGAGTTCCCGTACTGCGCCTGGCCCAACGTCGCGGGCTCCGTGGAGGTCGAACGCTTCAGCTCGAGCCACGGTTACTTCGCTCCGAAGGAGCTGCCGCCGCTGCCGCTGATGTTCTCGATCAGGGCGAGAAAGCCCTCGCTCGGAAAGCCTTAACGCGGCTTCTTGCAGGTAAAAACGTCGCGGTTCCAGGGGTCGACTCGCGACGTGACTTCGAAGCCGGCTTCGCGGATCATCCGAAGCCAGGTCTCGCGTGGAAAAAGCCCCTCCAGGTGCGTCTCACCCTCGAAGCTGACGGTGCCGTCAGGCTCGCGCAAGATGTAGGAGTACGCGACCAGGAACGTGTGATCGCCGGGATCGGGATCCCAGCTCCACTCGAGCCAGCGGATGCCGCGACCATCCGGCGCGTCTTCACCGTCGTGCTCGCTGCCCGGCTCGAACGTCTCCTTCACGAAGTCCGGAAGGAGCAACGCCGCCCCACCCGGCCGCGCGTGTCGGTAAGCCGTCGCCAGCACCTGCGACAGCTGCGCCTCGTCGGTCGCGTACATGATCGCGTCGTGCACGAGCACGAGATCGAACGTGCGCCCGAGGTCCAGCGTGCGCATGTCGCCCTGCAGGTGCTCGCACTCGGGGTTCACGACACGGCTCACCGCGAGCATGTCTTCGGACAGGTCCGTCAACGTGAGCGACAACGAGCCCTTCAGGTGGAACGCGAGGCTCCCTCCACCCGAGCCGAGCTCGAGCAGCGTCTTCGGCGGAGCGTCGGGCGCCGAGCGCAGCGCCGGCAGCAGATCTTGCGCTTCCTCCACGTACTCCGAGGGCGGCGAGAAGAGCGGCCACCACTTGGCCAACTCACCGTAAAGCTTGAGCTTTCTTTCACTCATTCCGCTTCTCCGCGTGCCTGCGCGCTTGGGTCCTCACTCGGGCTTCCTCGCCACCAATACCGGCTGCCAGATGACGTCATCGAGGCGCTCGCACCCGACGAAGCCCGCCTCTCCCAGAAGCTCGAGCAACCTCGTCGTGCTTATCGCGTAGTAGACGCCCGTGCTCGTCCGGTCGACGCGCGCCTCCACGCCGTCGCGTACGAAGAAGAAGGTGACCTCGTAGTGCCTGTCGTCGAGCCACCGCCAAGCCTGGAGCGGGATCGTGCGCACGCCGTCACGAGTTCGGACGCCGTACGTCTGCGCGCTGTCCACGCCGCGCGCTTCCTTCTCGTAGTCGCGCACCGAGAGCACACAGAGCCCGCCGGGACGGAGCACGCGATGGAACGAGGCGAAGGCGCGCGCGATCTCCTGATCCGAGAGCAGGTGGGGCACGGCGTTGTCGAACGCGAGCACCACGTCAACCGGCTCCGAAATCGTGCCGTGAACCACGCGCATGTCCGCGGGCTCGGCGTCGATGGAGATCCCGAGCCCCCGCGCCTCTTGCTGCAAGCGAGCGATGGCGCCGGCCGAGAGGTCCCGGCACTTGACTCGATAACCGCGCTCGGCGAGCGGCAATGATTGGGTTCCGATCCCCGCCGCGACATCGAGCACCGTCACGTCGCTCGGAGTGTGAGCCGGGAAGGCCCGCTCGACGAGCCGGGCGATCGCCTCGCCCTGGCGCCGCCGACTCGCAGCCCAGTCCCCGAAGATCAGATCGTAGGAGGCGGCGAGGTCGTCGTAGAACCTCTCGGTGTCGGCCATTTCGCTTCCGCCCGAAAGCTAGAGCGGGGGGAGTGTCGACGCCAGTCCCGGGCTGGCTCGTGCCCGACTGACGAGCCAGCTCCTCTCCCGCGAGTCCGGCGCTCTCTACCTCATGTGTGATCGTGAATGCAGGCGCTATGACGAGGGGTTCGGCTTCCGGCGGGTTCCTTCCAGAGAGCTCCCTGCCGATTTCAGGTGCGCGTACTCCATCGGGCGGGTGGCCACGACGCTGCTCTCGGTACGGGCGCGAAGGCTCATCCGGATCGTCCCGATGCGGCGCGACGCCGGACCTTTCCGCGCCGATCCGGCGCATCGAAGGTGAAAACCTCCGAGCTCGCGGAAGCTCGCGACCGAGGGCGGCGACCCTCGCGCACTCCTTCGCGATCGGTCACCCAGTCGGAGCGCTCGCGCAACGTCTGCGTGGCTTCGCCCGAGGGCGCGGTGGTAGGCTCCGCGCGTGACGGAGCCCCGCTTCGAAGAACCTGAAACCTTTGAGGTCTTCGTCTGCCAGAAAGTAGCGATCGACGGCGCGCCCATCCTCTACGTTTCGCACGACGAAAGCGGCGACTGGCAGTTCCTGTGTGGTCACGGGCACACGGAAGACGGACCCGACGGTCCCGTGATGCTGCCGCTCAAGGACGTGGTGGCTCGCGACCCGAGCCTCAACGCGCTCGCGCATCTCCCCGTACTCGGGACCGCCGAGCGTGACGCCGCTGGACAACCTTGGCGCCTGCACGACGGCATCGAAGAGATTATTCAACGCAACGTGGAAGAGTACGGCTGCCACGTGATGCGCATCGCGGCCGACGAAGAGGGACCCGGGTTTGCCTACTCGATTGGCGTGGTGAAGACGTTTCACCAGCCCGAGCTCGTTTGCTTCGGCCTCGACGACGAGCTCTTGCCGTCGGTGATCAACGAAGTGTGCGATCGCATGGCCGACGGCGAGCACTTCGCGGACGGCGGAAAAGTTCCTTCCCTGATCGCCGGGCGGGACTGCGTTCTTCGACGGGTCGAGAGCGCGCGCTACGCCGCGTTCCTCCCCTTCGCCCGCTGGTTCTACGGGAGCGACGACTTCGAAGTGCTTCAGATCGTCTGGCCCGACGAGCACGGCCGTTACCCCTGGGACGAGGGCTTTCAGATGAACGAGCTCCAGCCTCACTTGTGGGAAGCACCGCCCCGCTGAGCTCGCCGTCTCAGGCGATGCGATACACGCCCGTGTCGCAGACGGGTTCGTACCCGACACGCCGGTAGATCGCGTTCGAGGTCGGGTTCGAGAGATCGGTGTAGAGGCAAAGGAAGCGATTGCCTTGCTCGAGCAAGAGGCGCGACAGCTCGGCGACGCAAGCCGTGGCGTAGCCGTTTCCGCGAAGCTCCGGCGGGGTGTACACGAAGTTCACGCGCACTCCGTTCGGCGTCTTGCCGGACCACGCGGCCATCGAGACCACGCGGCCTTCGCGCTCCCAAACGTAGAGGCTTCGCGTTCGAAGCCGGTGCAGCGTCAGCTCGCGGACGACTTCCGCGGGCAACGGCTCGCCGATATCGACGGCAAAGGCGCTCATCCACGCCTCGACGAGCTCCTGCTCGTTCTCCCTCGCCTCTCGCAGCTCGCCGCCCGGAAGCCCCTGAAGCTCGTTCACGCGCGTGAGCGAGTGCAGGCGCTGAGCCATCCTCTTCTTCGGCTGGGTACCGCGTAGCTGCGCCATTCGCTCGGCGAGCTCGAGGACCGTCGGCTCCGGACCGAGCACCTCGAGCGCCTCCGGGCACGCCCGGTGCGCGTCCTCCGCCAGCAGCTGAAGCGCCGCGCTGCGAGCAGTTCGACTGGAGCCGATCTTGTCCGGGACGGTGCGCCACGCGCAGCACGCGAGCTCCTCTCCGTCTCGCACCGCCGCGAAGTAGGGCGCGAGCCGTGGCGGCTCGGTCGCTTGTCGTAACGCCTGCGCGAGCCCGATGAAGAGCGCGTTCTCGATCTCCGCGCGCATCAGGTACGCCTCGCACGCGTCGAGGAAGCTCTGCGCGTCGGGGAAGCGCTCGACCCTGAGCGTCATGAACGCACCTGGTAGTCGGGACCCTCTTCACCCATGAGGAGCTCGGTTTCGATCACGGAAGCGTCGCGCAGGTGACGGATCCCGGCGAGCGCGGTGGTCGCGCGATACGCCTGAAATCCAGCCTCGTCCCGAAACCGCACCACGTGCACCTCCGTCAGGGTTTCGCTGGTCCCGTCGTCGATGCGCACGCTCTTCTCGAGCGTGCCGCCGTGCTCCAGGATCACGCGATAGGCCGCCGTCT
>JAEZYO010000195.1 GCA_023419055.1 Pseudomonadota bacterium
CTTCAGAGCCTCGATGATGCGCTCGTCGCGGTAAATCGCGAGCACCTCGAGGGCGATGCTCGCCGCGAGCGGGTTCCCTGCGTACGTATGCCCGTAATAGAAGGCGCGCGTCGCGTCGCCGAAGAAGCCTTCGAAGATGCGCCGCGTCGTGAGCGTCGCCGACATGGGCAGGATCCCGCCCGTGAGGCCCTTGGCCATGCAGAGGATGTCCGGGCTGATGCCCGCGTGCTCGCTCGCCCACATCGGCCCGGTGCGCCCGAAGCCGGTGAACACCTCGTCGAGGACCAAGAAGGTGTCGTATTTCAGCGTGAGCTCTCGCGCGCGCTTCACGAGCTCCGGCGCGTAGACGCGCATGCCGACCGCGCCCTGGAGCACGGGCTCGAGCACGACGGCCGCGATCTCGTCCGCGTGCTCGGCGAGCAGCGTCTCGAGAACGGCGAAAGCGCGTTCGTAGCCGTCGGGCGCGAGTGGAACCCGCAGACAATCGAGCAGCACCGACGCGAACGGCTTCTTGAATACCTCCACGCCGCCGAGCGCCGTTACGCCGAGCGTCTCGCCGTGGAACGCGCCGTCGAGCGCGATGAAGCGCCGCCGCGCGGGGCGCCCGTTCTGTGCCCAGTACTGGAGCGCCATCTTCATGGCGGCTTCCACCGCGGTCGAGCCGTTGTCGCTGAAGAAGACGTGCTCGAGCCCCGCGGGCGCGATGCGAACGAGCTCCTCCGCGAGCCGAGCCGCGGGCTCGTGAGTGATGCCCCCGAGCGCGACGTGGCACAGACGGCTCGCCTGCTCGGACATGGCGCGCACCAGCCGCTCGTGGCGGTGACCGAGGAGGGCGCACCACCACGAGGAGTTCGCGTCGAGGTAGCTCTTGCCGTCGACGTCGAAGAGACGCGAGCCCTGCGCGCGCTCGATGACGAGCGGCTCCACCTCCGCGCGGTAGGCTTCCATGGGCGTGTAGGGGTGCCAGACGTAGAGCTTGTCGAGCTCGACGACGGCGTCTCGGGCGAGGGTCTGCAAGGCTACGCTACCTTTTGGCGAGATTCCGAGCGATCGCCGTTTTGCGCGGGCGCACGCACGGGGATGGTGAGGGTGACGGTGGTGCCCTGACCTTCGGCGCTCTCGATCGTGAGCTCGCCGCCGTGTGCTTCGACGATGCGCTGTACGATGGGGAGCCCGAGGCCGGTGCCGCTCGGCCGGGTGGTGAAGAAAGGATCGAGCGCGCGCCGCTTCACCTGCGCGTCCATGCCGTGCCCTCGATCACGGATCTCGACCATCGCCGCGAGCTCACCCTGGTGCTCCGTGCGAGACACGCTGATCTCGACGCGCCCGCCCCCGCGCATCGACTGGCAGGCGTTCGAGACCAGGTTGTCGAGCACCAACCGGAAGAGGTTCGGATCGACCCAGATCATTTGGATGTCCGGGTCGTCGCTCGCCTTGACGTCGACCTCGTAGTCGTCTCCGACCACGGAGCGGGTGCGGTTCGCGAGCTCGATCAGGGAGACCGGAGAGCGCTTCACGTCGACCGGTCGGGCGAAGCGCAGGAGGTCCGTCACCAATCGGTTCAGGCGCCCCGACTCCTCTTCGACGATGTTGAGCAGCGTCGCGCGATCGGCGTCCTTGAGCTCGACGCGCCGGAGACCGGCCACGGCGTTCACGATCACGGCGAGCGGGTTCCGCACCTCGTGGGCGATGGCGGCGGCGAGCTCGCCGACGGCAGCGAGCTGTTTCTTGCGCACGAGCTCGTCCTGCACGAGCTTGAGCTCGGCGTAGGAGTGCCGGAGCTCCTCGCTCTTGTTGCGCAGGTTGGTGGCGGTCTCCTCGAGCTCACCCGCCGCGACGCGGTACCTGAGGAGGAGCGTGCCTGCGACGCCGAACGCATACATCAGGAAGGCGTGCGGCAGCAGGCTCGGGGTGTCGCGCAGAACGCCGAGCGCGAGCAAGAGATCGTTCGCGATGGCGGGTACGCAGAGCGACACGCCGATGAGAGCGCTCAGCGCCTCGCGGCGACCGCGCCGGTACGCGCGGACGAGCAACGTGATGGCGGCGATCGACTGAATGACGCCGAGGACATAGAAGGCGACTCCGATGACCGTCGGCGGCGGCCGTACGATGCCGTGTGCGGGCGCCTCGAGATAGTCACCGCTGAAGAAGGTGCCGGAGACCAGCAAGATCTCGAACAGGGCGGCGAGCGCGTAGAGGCCGACGGCAACCTTGCGGCGGCGCGCGACCTGCGCGAACTCCAGCGCGAAGTGCACGTTCACCGCGGCCGCGAGGATCATGCCTACGTGGGTGACGAGCTCGGCGAGCTCGGTCGAGCGCTGGCTGGTGCTCCCGTAGTCGATGGAGATGCCGACGCTCGAAACGGCGAAGCAGACGCAGAGCAGACTGAAGAGGAAGAACTCCTTTTCACGCCGGCCGACCAGGTAAGCGAGGGCGAAGTAGAGCCCCAAGCCCACCTGCGCGACGGCCCAGGCCGCCACGACGCCGGACATGAAGGATGCCGTCACGGCGTGACCTCATTGCGCGTAACGTCACAACGATCTCGCGCGAACTTCGCGCGAAGAGGCTGCCCGCTCACGTCGAGCAGGGACAGCTCCAGCGCGAAGTCGTCCGACCCGGGAAGCGTGAACTGCCGCGCGTCCGGGCTCGTGAGCAGCGACTCGAAGCGTACGTTGCCGCCGCGTGCGTTCTCGATCCGAACACGGACCGAGCCGTCTTTGCCGGGCTGGAAGCCGTCAGTCACGAAATCCAGCAGCAGCTTGGCATCCGCCGGCGCATACACGGTGCCCTCGGGGCGGCTGCAGAAGACGAGCGGACCGTTCGAGGGAGGGGCACCTACGCCGAAGCGGACCACGGAGCGCACGGCGGGGAGGTCCGGCGACGAGCGCAACGAGGCGACCAGGTAGTGCTCTCCTTCGCCGAGCTCTCCCAGATCCGAAAGCTTGGGTGTCTCGGGCAGGATCGCGAGCGGGCGCGCGCGTGCACCGTCCAGAGACACCTCGACCGACGGCAGCAGCTTCGCGTCGACGGCGACCACGACGCGCGTCTCGCGCGCGGCGGCGAGAGAAAGGACCGCCCCGTTCGCCGGAGAGGTCACCGGCGGGGCGGCGCCTGCGTCAGGGAGGACCGCGGGCTCGACGAACGCCACCGGGGGCGCCTTTGGAGCTACCGGGGTCGGTGCAGCGGCCGGAGGAGCACTGGATGACCGACCTCGGGCGTCGCCGCTCGAGGCTTGGGGCCCCGCGCCTCCGGCACAGCCCAGGACACAGAGGGTCGCGGTGACGAACGCTCGCGCCAAAGCGCGTTCAAGCTAGCGCAGCCTGGGCCGCGAGAACAGGCCGATGGTCGCGGCCCAGGTCGGGATCTGCTAGGTGCGAGCGAGCGATGAGCTACGTCGTCCTGGCGCGCAAATGGCGCCCGATGAATTTCGATGATCTGGTCGGCCAGGATCACGTGGCGAAGACGCTCGCGAACGCGATTCGCACGGGGCGCGTGGCCCACGCCTTTCTTTTCACGGGCGTCCGGGGCGTCGGCAAGACCACGAG
>JAEZYO010000206.1 GCA_023419055.1 Pseudomonadota bacterium
GGCGCAGGTTGTCGAAGAGCTCACGCAGGCTCTCGTGGGCCCGGGCGAGGCGGTCCTCGCGATCGGCGATCGCGACGTCCATGGCCTGAAAGGCACGGCCGAGTCGGCCGATCTCGTCGTCCTGGAACGCCCCGACCGAGGCGCCACGCTCGCCGCGCTCGAGCTTGCGTGCTGCCTCGAGCAGTCGATCGATCGGCAGCACCACTAGCCGGCGGGTCACCACGAGCAGCATGGCCATGCTGCCGAGCGCCACCACCAGGCACGAGAGCAGAATGCGCGCGCGGTTCGACGCGTACGCGGCGTTCTCCGGCGCCAGCGAGAACTGGATGGCGGCGAGACCCACCTCCTTGCCCTGCACGTTACGCACCTTTCGCGCCACCTCGACGCTGTCGCTCGAAACGCGCGTGCCTGGAGCGACGCGAGCGAGCTTCTCGCGCGGCGCGCCGCCCCCCGTGACCGCCGCCAGGGGCTCGGCGCCGCTCGCGAGAAAGACCCAGGCGCGCGTGACGTCGCGGTTCTGGCTCACGTGCCCGAGCTCGGCCTTGACCGCGTCTTCATCGCCGAAATCGAGGGGCGCGGCGAGCGACGCCGCGAAGAGGTCCGCGACCATGTCGGCCGCCTTTCGCTTCGCTTCCACGAGCGCTTCTCGCTCTCGAGCGCTGAACCAGAAGAAGGCCGCGGCGCTCGCCAGGACGACCACGAGCACCACGGAGAACCCGAGCTTCGCGCCGATCGAGACGAAGCGCCGGAGCTTACGCCCGGAGTTCGGCCGCACCACTGCCGACGCTTCCTCGCCCATCTGTTCGAGCGAGTATAGCCGGCGCGCCCGTTTCTCGAGAAGAGGCGACCGGGCGAGCCGGCAGCGTCAGATTTCGTAGCTCTGAACTTTGATCTTGTTCAGATCACCCACGCCTAGGCCGAAATCCGCGGCGGTTTGGATGTAGCGGGGTTCACGCCCCACTTCTTTCAGGCTTTTCACGCCACGCGCCTTGCGTTCGTCGTCGATCACCTTCCAGCCGAAGGTATCCATCGCCACCGGATCCGTCGCGACGTAGACGGCGCCGTGAGGAACGCGCGTCTTGGGATCCTTGTCGAGCGGCCCTTTGTCGTAGGTGATCTTGAACGCGTCGGTGATGTGGAGTCGGACGCGGCTCGTCACGATCGGGTGATTGTAGAGCATCGCGATCTGAGGGCTCGCCTGATGCTGGTGATGATCGTGGGGGTTGTTGATGTTGCCGTGCGTGATGTTCTTCATCGTGCCGGTGTAGCCGCAGATCGAGTGATCCTTGATCATGCTCACGTCGATCACGGCCGTCGCGTCGGTGAAGAAGCGGCAGTAGCGGGTCTTCACGCCGTTCCACACCTGGATTTCCGGCATGGCGTGGTCGAGGTTGTTGTGCGTGCCGACCTTGACGCCCGCAGGGAGCTTCCAATTGCGAACGTTGACGCGCGTGCCGGCGAGGAAGTTCGGGAACTGCTCGTAGACGGCGATCTTGTCGGCGGGGACCCCGAGCGCCAGCAACCCCTCGACGAGCGGCAGGATGACCTCGAAGTTCGTGGCCTGGGTGTGGCCCGTCTGGCCCGCGATGCCGTTCACCTTCACGGCGACGACGTCGTCCTTGTGGATGAAGCGCTTGAGCGCCTCCACCAGGTTCGGCGCGCCGGTGAACTCCATCAGGCCCTTCTCGAGCAGACGCTTGGCCACGTCGGCCTGCGGCCAGAGCTGGTTCGGCTGCATGAAGGAGGCGAAGTCACCCTTGGCCTGAACCTTCGTGATCTTGCCGGGCGCGCTCAGCGGCGAAAACCCGCTCGGAGCGGTCGCGATGTACTTGTCGATGGCGGCGGCCTGGGCCTCGCCCTCGGTGAGCCCGGTGGCCGCGAGACCTGCCAGGGCGGCGCCCTGAACCAGACGGCGACGAGACAGCGTGCGCGACGAGGTCTTTGAGTTCGACATGGGTCCTCCGAGGGAGAGGACCTTTGGTATCACGCGCCCCCCGGCTCGGCAATTTCCCCCGCCGAGGCTCGAGGGGGCCCGCGCCTCGGCCGATTTCAGTTCGTACCCGGCGGTGTCGCGCCGGGTAGCCACTGAAAGCCGTCGATCAGCGCGGTGCTGTCGTACGCCAGATCGCCGACGTCCCAGATGGCGATCCTGAGCACGACGATCTGACCCGGGATCACGTTCCCGGCGGTGGTAAGCCAGTGGGTCCCGCCGCCTATCGTGCATTTTTCGTTCAGCGAGCTCGGGGCCTCGAAGCCCGTGCCGGCAAGCTCGCTCGCTCCGAGCGAGCAGCTCGAGGAGTTCACCTTCGGAATCCAGCACGGGTTGTCCGTCTCCGGGGCGCACACCGAAAACAGGTTCGTGCCCTTCGCCACGTTGATGCCGATGGGCCATTGTGACCCACCCTGGATGTAGGTGGAGAGGTTCTTGTCGACCGGGTTCGGGATCGGCGACGGCGTCCCGCTCGGGGTGTCGACCAGGGCGACGAACTGGTCGTTATAGCTCGAGCACACGTACTCCGGGTACTCGGCGGACAGGAAATAGGAGTTATAGGAGAAGGCGCGCACGTTCGTCGGGGCGCGGAGCTTCAGCACCAGCATCACCGAGTCGTTCGCGCCCGCGCTCGCCGAATCCGCGCCGCAGTCCGGCGCGCGAGGCAGCTGAGACGCCTTCTTGAGCGGCAGGTTCTCGGTCTTGAACCAGTCCTTCACGCAGTCCTCGGCCTTGCAGGACGAGATGTCGACGACGCTTTGGGGCGAGTGGGCGTTGCTGATGTTCGTCCCGCTCGGAGCTCCGCCGTTCGGACCAGGGTTCGTCTGCGCCGCGTCCGACGCGACGCCGGTCGAGAGCACGGCCATCGCGCTGCCCTGAGTCACCGAGATGTTCCCGAAGCTCGAACGGATCGAACGCGCCCGCAGGTCCTTGAGCTCGCTTCCGTCCGCGCGCACGACCTTCGCCTCGATGAGCCCCCAGGTGCGGGCGCTGGGATCTTGCGGCTCCTCCTCCGTCAGCTTGCAGATCCCGAAGGCGCGCGCGTAGTCCACCGCGTCGTCCGAGCTCGAAGCGAGCGCGTGATCGCATGGCTCGAGATCGGCCACGTCGAAGAGATCGGCCTTGCCGTTGCAGTTGTCGTCCACCCCGTTACCCAGCACCTCGATCGCGCCGGGGTTCACCAGGCTGGGTTCGGAGCCGCAGAAGCCGGGCTTGTCGCAGCAATCTCCCTCGGCCGCGAACCAGCCGTCGTTGTCACAATCTTCGAGCGAGGAATCGCAGTCTTCGCAGTTCCCGCCGACGCACTTCTCCCCGAGCCCACACACCCGACCGCAGCCACCGCAGTGGGCCGCGTCCTCCTCGGTGGCGACGCACTGGTTTCCGCATTTCGTGAGCCCGCCGCCGCAAACCGACGCGCACTTGCCCTCCGAGCAAACCTCGTCCGCCCCGCACGCGTGCCCGCAGCTGCCGCAGTTCTGGGAGTCGACGCTCGTGTCGGCACAATGATCGCCGCACCGGCTGGTGCCGCCCAGACAGTCGAGGCCGCACTTGCCTTCGGAGCACACCTCGTCGTCTCCGCAGACGGTGAAGCAGTTACCGCAATGCTCGGGGTCGTTTTGCGCGTCGACGCAACGTTCCTCGCATTGAGTGGTGCCGCCCACGCATTCCGCGCCGCACGATCCCACGGAGCAGAACTCGCCCGCTTCGCACTCGGCACCGCACGACCCGCAGTTCTCGCGGTCGAGCTCCAGATCCACACAAGCGCCCCCGCAAGCATTCAGACCGGCTCCACAACCGTCACCACAAACGCCGCCCGAGCAGTCCTCACCTGCCGCGCAAGCGTTGCCGCACGCTCCGCAGTTCTCGAAGTCGATGGCCGTATCGACGCACCGCTCGCCACACCGTTCCGTCCCCGGCCCGCACGTGACGCCGCACTCGCCATTCGAGCAGAGCTCTCCTTCGGGGCATACGACGCCACACGCGCCGCAGTTCTCGGGATCGAATCGGACCGGAGTGCACACTCCGGCGCAGAGCTCGTCCTCGGATCGACACTCCCCCCTCGTCGAGCCCTCGCCTCCGCCGCCCTCCCCGTCTTTGCCGACCTGGCCCCCGTTGCTCCCAGCGCTTCCGGAGCCCTCGGCTCCTGCGCCGAAGAGCGGGCCGCGGCCACCGCAACTCACCGGAAACAATGTCGCGCTGAATAGTGCCGTGGCGACCAGCGCCCGCACCAAAGGTGAGAAGCCGATAGGATGACCCATACAACGACCCGCCATAGTAGCCGGGTGGGTGCGCTCCACAAGGGACAGACTTTTCCAACGAGGCGCGCGATTCCCCCGATCCTCGGTTTCTTACTCGCAGCCTTACACACACCTGCCTACCGGCCGCCAATGCGCGACGCCGGGCCGCCAGCGCCGACGGGACCATGAAAGGTGCCGAAATCCACGGGAAGATCCCCTGGCACGGGCTTCGCAATTCTCCCTCACGTGCTCGCCGAGTGGTGAAGCACGAACAGGAGAATGATTGGCATGGATTACAGCAAGATGAAGATCGCGTACGTCATCAAGGAGCGAGGCGATCAGAAGTATTGGAACCGCGTGGGCGTCGCTTTCGTCAACGGCGACGGATCGCTCAATGTCCGGCTCGAAGCCGTCCCGGTGAACGGAGAGCTTCACATCCGGGACTACGTTCCTCGCGCCGAAGGGCGTGGAAAATCACAGGGGCTCGTCGACGACGACGGCCTGCTCGACATGCCGACGTGACGAACCGCTTGCGGGGGCAAATCATGGCTACCGAGGGGGGAAACGTCGGCGCGGCCTCTCGCGCCGCTCGTGGAATCGTTCGGCAAAGCCAGTCCGAGCAGGGGGGTGGGGGTCAATCCGAGACCCCCGCCCCGGGCTCAGTCTGGCAGCTTTACATCGATCGCTATCGGAAGAGCGTCTGGGCGCCCGTGGTCACGAAGGCGCTCGGCATCCTCGCCGGCATGGTCGCGCTCGCCTGCATCGGCGCGTCGTCGATCGCGCGCGGCACCGGACAGCCGCTGCCCCACGGGCTCGGCAGCGTGACGACCTCCGCCCGCGGGGAGGACCCGCACGTTCATGCCGCTCAAATGGTCGGGGGCGCAGCTCCAGCTCCGCTGGCCAAGCCCGCCGACGCCGGCGCCCCGGCAGAGGAGCCCGACGTCTCGGACGCCGGCAGCGAAGAGGCAGGAACCCTGGACGGAGGAGGTGGCTCGGCGAGCCCGGGCATGACGCCGGACGGCAGGGTGATCTTGAATTTGGCAACTATGGCAGATCTGCGGAAGCTGCCCGGCATCGGTCAGAAACGCGCGCAGGCCATCCTGGATCTCCGCGAGAAGCTCGGTGGACGCTTCCGCAAGGTGACCGATCTCCTGCGCGTCAAGGGCATCGGCGTAAAGAGCCTCGCCAAGCTCAAGGACAAGATGGTCCTCGACCCGCCGCCGCCGAGCTGACCGGGGGTTCGCCGACCGTCGTTCGCTGCGCGGCACGCCCGCGAGGAGCCGTGAGAATTGGCTCGGGCTCATTTTTGACACTTCCAGCTACCGGGAGGCACCTACACAGCGAGCCCCGCGAGTGCAGAGCACCGTTGGGGGGCATTCCAGCCAGGTGTCACTTCTGAATCTCGACGTCGTCCGGTGCTTCGGGACGTGGGGCGAACGACTGCCGGGAGAAGGGCTTCTCGCATGAGCAGGACGAATCATCTCTACATTTCGCTGTGCGCGTTGCCGCTTCTGGCCTGCACGGCCACGCTCGCCGGTCAGGAAGAAGACGGTAGCGGCGGCGGATCGGGCTCCGGCAGCGGCTCCGGTCCCGGGTCGGGCGCGGGGGGTAGCACCTTCTCGGAGGACTGCGCCGGCACGGAGGTCGTGACGCCCAAGCGGCTAGTGCGCTTGACGTTCAACCAGTTGGTGAACTCGATCGGCAACCTGTTCGGCGCGGCGGTGGCGACGACCATCCAGACCGACTTTACGATCCCGGACGCGACGCATCGTACCTTCCCTCCCCTATCGAGCCCTCGCGAAGGCTCCGTCATCACCGATAGCGTCTGGCTGACGGCGGACAACATCTCGCAAGTGGTCGCCAAGCACGTCTTCGACGACTTCGCGACCGTCACCGCCTGTACGGCCACACCTACCGACGAATGCGGGCAGGGCTACGTGACGACGCTCGCCGAGAAAGCCTACCGTCGCCCCCTCACGGACGCCGAACGGGCGGCGCTGCTCGGCGTCTACAACGGCGTGAAGACCGACGGTGGCACCGTTCAGGACGCGGTTCGGTACGGGGTCTACGCGGTGCTCGAGTCGCCGCAGTTCCTGTACCGCACCGAGTTCGGCACGAGCTCGGCCACGGAAGGTGCGCTCACCCCCTACGAAATGGCCGACGCGCTCGCCTACTTCATGGCCGACGCGCCGCCCGATCAGGAGCTCCTGAATGCCGCGCGAGACAACGCGCTCTCGACGCCGGAGCAGATCTCCGCGCAGGTGAACCGCCTGCTCGCGACGCCGGCGGTGCGCGCCAACCTCGAGGCGGCAACACTCGCCTATTTCAGGATCCCGAACCTCGAGACCGTCGTGATCGACCCCGCCGTGGCGCCGGACTTCACGAACGGTGTCAGGGCTTCCATGTACCGGGAGTCGGAGCTCTTCATCCAGGACGTGCTCTGGAACGGGCCCATGGCGAGCCTCCTCTCGTCACGCAAGACGTACATCAACACGGCGCTCGCGCCGCTCTACGGGGTTACTGCTCCCGCCGGGGCGACGGCGGACATGTTCGTCGCGGTCGATTTGCCGGCGAGCAGGGCCGGGCTCCTCACCTCGCTCGGGTTCCTGACGGCCACGTCGCGCCCTGACCAACCGTCGGTCGTCGGACGGGGTCTGGCAGTCAACGCGGCCTTCCTCTGCGCCGAGAACCCCGCGTTTCCCGAGGAGCTCAAGGACGTCATCGCCGACGCCAACACGGCGCTCGCGGGCAAGAGCGAACGAGAAAAGTCCGCCTACCGGCAGACCACCGTGCCTTGCGCCGGCTGCCACATGAGCTTCGACCCTTACGGCGTCGGCCTCGAGAACTTCGACGTCATCGGCAAGTACCGCACGATGGACCCCGAAGGGCGGCCCATCGACGCCTCGGTCACTTTGCCGGCGAACGCGGGGGGCGCGGCGGTGACGGATGCCGCGGGCATGGCGGACGCGCTCGCTTCGGGGGGCACCTTCGTGAGCTGCATGACGAAGAACTTCATCGCTTTCGCGCTCGCCGAGGGCAGCGCGGCGCTCGACAGCTGCGCGACGGTGGCCATCAAGGATCGCTTCGACGAGGGCGACAAGAGTTTCAGCTCGATGATTCGCGAAATAGCTCTTTCCAAAACGCTCGGAACCCGGGCCCCTGGAGCGGCACAATGAGATCGTATCGATTCGCTCGACGTTCCTTCCTCGCCGGCATCGGCGGCGCGGTGGGTCTCAAGGTGCTCTTGCAAAACCTCGAAGCCTCGGCGCAGGGCGTGACTTCTCCGCCGCGCTTCCTGATGACGCACTGGCCGGTGGGGACCATCCGGTATCACTTCGTGCCGACCGGAACCGGCTCGAACTACACCTTCTCGCGCATCCTCAAGCCCTTCGAGGCGGCGGGACTGAAGGACGACATGACCATCCTCTACGGCCTGAATCAAGAGGGCGTCATCAGCGCTGGCATGGGCGGTGGTCACGAGTCGGGCACCCCGATGACGACCACGGGCGCCAACTGCCCTGGGACGCGCGACAACAACGGGGAAGACGACGACGGCTGCGCGGGAGGCCCGTCGTGGGATCAGATCCTGCTCAAGAACGTGCCCGACCTGCAGCGGCCCGGCACCGGCTACGCGAACGCTATCTGCGACGCGCGGGTCGACTCGCTCGAGACCTCGACTCAGTGCCTCTCGTACGATTATGCGACGCGCTCGATTCAGTCGGCGCGTCCGGGCGGCATGATCACCGAGAACATCCCGCTCTTGCCGACGCTGAGCCCGGTGCAGCTCTACATGAACCTGTTCTCGGGCTTCATGCCGGGCGGCGATACGCCTGGAAATCAGGAGGAGCTCTTGCGCGCGCTCAGGGCGAGGAAGAGCGTGCTGGATTTCGCGCTCGGCCAACTCAGTACCCTGGAGACGCTCGCCCCGGGGAGCGAGAAGGCAAAGATCGATTTTCATGCCGAGGCGATTCGAAAGATCGAGATGCAACTCCAGAGTCAGATCGACATGGGGGGGACCGTCTCGGGCTGCATGCTGCCGACGGCGCCCGATCCGGACCTGGTCGGAAAAACCGGATCCAAGTTCGACTACGACTCACCGGGGACCTCCACGGCGGACGACGACGTCCACGCGCAGATCGGTGATCTACACAGCAGCCTCCTCCTGGCTGCATTTCAGTGCGATCTGATCCGCGTCGCGACCTTCCAGTGGTCACCCGGCACGAACCACGTCTCGTTCGCCGGCATGTTCCCCGACGAGCCGAACGCGATCTACATGCATCACCCGCTGACCCATCGGATCAACAATCGATCGCACGTCATGGATGCTCCGCCCGGCGACACCGAGCTCGCCTCCGTGGTCGAGTTCATGGCCAACGTTCAGACCTGGTACAACGAGAAGACCGCCGCCATCATCAACAAGTTCAAGAACGCGACCGACGCGAACGGCAATAGCCTGCTCGACTACACGGTCATCCCGTACGTGACGGAGGTCGCCGAGACCACCCACTCGCGCTACGACATGCCGGCGATGATCTTCGGAGGGAAGGCGCTCGGCATGCAGCACGGCACCTTCCAGAGCCTGAACGACAGGTCGTACAACGCGTTCTGGACGACCATCGCGCAGGCGTACCTGAAGACGAACGATCCGCTCGCCACGCTCGGCGACGAGGTCTTCGTCAAGAACGGCGCGAGCCCGATCAGCGGGCTCTGGAGCCCGGTGTAACCGGGGAACGAGACGAGCCGGCGGGCCTCAGCCGCCGGCTACCGCCTGGCGCAGGCGCTCGACGATGGGCGCGATTTCGGCGTGCCGGAGCTTGTAGAGCGAGGGGTTCGCCACGAGCACGCTCGAGATCGGGCAGATCGTCTCGAGCTCGACCAAGCCGTTCTCGCGCAACGTCGCGCCGGACTCGACCAGGTCGACGATCAGGTCCGAAAGGCCCACCAGCGGGGCGAGCTCGACGGAGCCCTGCACGTAGATGATCTCGGCCTGGATCCCCTTGCTCGCGAAGTGCTCGGACGCGATGCGCGGAAACTTCGTGGCGATGCGCGGCAGATCCGGGATCTTCGCGTCCACGGGGGCGGCCACCACCATGCGGCAGCGCCCGACGCCGAGGTCGAGCGGCTGGTAGAGATCGTACCCGCGCTCACGCAACGTGTCCCGGCCGCTGATCCCGAGATCGGCAGTGCCGTATTCGACGTAGGTGGGCACGTCGTCCGGCTTGAGTAGGAGGTAGCGCAGCGAACCGTCCGCGCTCTCCCGGATCAGCTTGCGATCGTCTCCGAGCAGCGCGGCCGTATCGAGCCCCGCCCTCTCGAAGAGCGGAGCGAGCGTCTTGATGATTCGACCTTTGGGGATGGCTATCGTCAGCGCGTTCATGGTGGCTCGGCTTCGAGCTCGATGCGCGTGACGTCGGCGCCGACGCCCGCGAGCTTCTTTTCGATCGATTCGTAGCCGCGGTCGAGGTGATACACGCGACGCACGATGGTGTCGCCCTCGGCGACCAGGCCGGCGATCACGAGCGAGGCGCTGGCTCGGAGATCCGTCGCCATCACCGAAGCCCCGGAGAGGCCCTTCACCCCCTCCACGATGGCGGTGTTGTTGCGAGTTTCGATGTGCGCGCCCATGCGGATCAGCTCGGGCACGTGCATGAAGCGGTTCTCGAACACCGTCTCGGCGAGCACGCTGCGCCCCGAAGCCAGGCACATGAGCGCCATGAACTGGGCCTGCATGTCGGTCGGGAAGCCCGGATGCGGCGAGGTGGTCACGTCGGTCGGCAGCAGGCGCCCGAGCCGCTGGATCCTGGCGCCCTCGCCTTCGCGCTCGATCACGAGGCCGGCCTTGCGCAGCTTGACCACGACGGGCTCGAGATCGTCGAGCGGCGCGTGCTCGAGCAGCACGTCGCCACCCGCCGCGCCCACCGCGGCCATGAAGGTCCCGGCTTCGATGCGATCGGCGATCACGGCGTGGTCGAACGGCTCGAGCTCCTTCGCGCCGTGAATGTGGATGGTGCTCGTCCCGGCGCCCTCGACCCGCGCGCCCATCTTGTTCAGCACGCGACCGAGCTCCTCGATCTCGGGCTCTCGCGCGCAGTTGATGAGGGTGCTCCGCCCTCGGGCGAGCGCGGCCGCCATCATCAAGTTTTCGGTGCCGCCCACCGTCGGCATGTCGAAGACGACCTCCGCACCTCGCAGCCGCTCGGGGGCCTCTGCCAGAATGAAGCCGTGCTCGACCTGGATCCGCGCTCCGAGCGCCTCGAGCCCCATCAAGTGCTGGTCGACCGGCCGCGCGCCGATCTGACACCCGCCGGGGAGCGACACCTTGGCGCGACCGTAGCGGGCGAGCAGCGGCCCGAGCACGAGCACGCTCGCGCGCATCTGCCGGACCAGCTCGTAGGGTGCTTCGGGGTTGCCGGGGCGACTGGCCGAATGAACTCGGACCTCGGGGATGTCGAGGCTCACCTCGCGACCCAGCACCCGGAGGAGCTGACAGGTCGTGTCGATGTCACGAAGACCGGGCACGTTGCGGAGGCGGCTTTCGCCGTCGGAGAGCAGCGTGGCGCAGAGAATGGGCAGCGCCGCATTCTTGGCACCGCTGACGCGCATCGTGCCGTGAAGGGGGCGGGCCCCGCGGATGCGTATCGCGTCCATGGGTCGGGGGATCGGGCCGTACGCCCGTCGGGCCGGGCGCGCAACCGACCATGGGCGAGGTCCCCGAGTTTGGCCAACAAAAGCGGGGTAGAGTCCGCGCCGGACAGTGCCGCATCGGGCTAGCGGAAGGCCCTCGGTAGCGACTACCGTAGGTCTGGTGCATCGGGTCGCGCGCCTTCGAGCCTGGCCGTTGGCTTTGGGTCTCACGTTGGGACTCGTTCCCGAGGCGTCGGCGGCCGATCCGGTTCCGTCGCTGAACCTCAGGAACTTCCGACCTTCCACGGATCCGAAGGCGATCCTCTACCTCGAGCCAGTCGTGACGCCGGGGCCGGCGGAGTGGAACGTCGGGGCCTGGTTCTCCTACGCGCACCGGCTGGTCGTGCTCGAGGACGCCGAGGGGCGCGAGGTCAGCGTCCCGGTGCGTCACCAGCTCTCGCTCGACTACGTCGCGAACATCGGGCTCGGTGAGCGGCTGGCGCTCGGACTCGCGCTCCCGACCGTGCTCTATCAAGACGGTGACGACCTACCCCCTTCGGCGGGAGCTTCGCCGCTCCCCACGACGGCCCTCGGCGATCCTTCTCTCGTCGCCAAAGCGGCGCTGATGCCACCCGGTGAGCTCGGCGGATTCGGGCTCGCTGCGCTTGCAGAGGTCACCCTCCCGATCGGCAACCAGGAGTCGTACGTCGGCGAGGCCAGCGCCACCGGAGGGCTTCGCTTGCTCGGCGAGCTCGGGCTGGTTGCCTTCACGCTGCGCGGCACGTTCGGCGTGCATGTGCGAGGCAGCGAGCAGCAATTCGCAGGGTCGACGTTCGGACACGACTTACCCTGGGGGATCGGGCTCACCGTCCTCCCGCAGGCCTTCGGGCTCGACAAGAACGGGCGCTGGCTCTGGACGCTCGAGACGCGGGGAGCCATCTCGGTCACCGACTCGTTCGCTTCTGCGGAGCAGTCCCCCGCCACGATCGGCGCCGGCGCGCGCTATGCGCTCGGCGAAGGCGCGCTCGTGCTCGGCGTGGAGGCGCCGCTCAACTCTGCGGTCGGCGCGCCGCTCGTGCGCGGCATCGTCGGATTTTCCTGGGCGCCTCGCTTCTACGACGCCGACAACGACGGCTTCGAAGACGAGGACGACGACTGCCCGGAGCTCGCGGAAGATCGTGACGGCTTCGAGGACAGCGACGGCTGCCCCGACTTCGACAACGACGGCGACGGCGTCGGGGACGAAGAAGATCGTTGCCCGGGTGAGCTCGAGGACGGAGACGGTCACCTCGACGAGGACGGTTGCCCGGATCCGGACAACGACGGGGACGGCCTGCCCGACGAGAAAGACGCCTGCCCGAACGAAGCGGGTCCCGCGTCGAGCCCAGGGGCGGAGAACGGCTGCCCCATCAAGGATCGAGACATCGACGGCATCCCCGACCACCAGGACAAGTGCCCCCTCAAGGCCGAGGATCACGATGCCTTCGAGGACGAAGACGGCTGCCCCGAGAGAGACAACGACAAGGACAAGGTGCCGGACACCGAAGACGCTTGTCCGAACGAGCGCGGCCCGCGCCGGACGGATCCCAAGCTCGACGGCTGCCCGAGCCCGGATCGAGACGGCGACACGCTCGAGGGCGACGCAGATCGATGCCCCGACGAAGCCGAGGTCTGGAACGGAATCACCGACGACGACGGCTGCCCGGATCTACCTGCGCGCGGACTAGCGAGTTTCCGCGCACAAGGCGCGCGCGTCCTCGTCGACCTTTCGAGGCCGATCACCTTCGAGAGCGCGGAAAGCGGCGTGATGGTGAGCCCGAAGAGCGATCCGGTGGTACGGGCCCTGGCGCAGCTCTTGAACGAACACGAGGACTACGTCTTGCTGGTCGGCGTGAAGCCGAAAGACGCTTCGGCGAAGGCCGCTCAGGAAGCGCTGAGCAGCTCGTTCGCCCTGGTGAACGAGCTGCGAAAGCTCACTCACCGCGACGAGGTGGCCGAGAGCATCGGCTGGTCCGCGGTGCGCAAGGTGCCGGGCGCCGCGGGTGGCAACCTGGGCTTCCTGGTGCTCACCACGAAAAAGGCCGAACCGAAGCCTGAAGGCCCCCCGAAGCCGAAGGCGCCGTCCGCGCCGCCACCCATCAAGGCGCCATGAAGCGCGCCTTCCTCGCGCCGGCACTGCTCGCCGCGCTGCTCTCGGCCGCGCCGAGCTCGGCTCAACTCGAACGGCGCGCGCGCTCGGAACCTCAAGCCAAGGCTCGTTCGCTCAAGGCGCGGCTCGGGCTCGACGCCGCGCGCGCCCTGTTGCGCTCCGACGAGAGCGACGATCGCAAGCGGGCGTTCGAGCGCCTCTCCGAGCTCGGGAGCGAGACGGCGCTCGAGGTCCTCGCCCGCACGCTCGATCTGAACGGCGCGGCCCGCAACGGCCGCGAGCGCCTCGCCGCCACTCGAGCGCTCGCCCCGCACGCCAAGTCACAAGTCGTCCGCACCGCGCTCATCCGGGCACTCAGCGCCCCCTCGGCCCTCGAGCGCTCCGATCCGAAGCTCGCGCTGGCGCGCGAGACCGCGGCGCTCGCGCTCGCCCGAAGCGGTGACGCGCGCGCCCTCTCGGCGCTGGGCCAGGCGTTGAGGCAGCCGGGGCGCGGCGCGGAGGCGGCGCTCTCGGCCTTGCGCGCCTACCCCCCGGAGGACGCCTCCCCGACCTTACTCTCGCGCGGAGCCGTCACGGCGCCGTTCATCGACTACCTCGAGGGACTCGAGGACCCACGCGCCGCAGGGTTGCTCCACGCGATCGCGCGTCGCAGCGCGCCGGAGCTCCGCGCGAAGGCGCTGGTCGCCCTCGCGCGCCGCAAGGATCCCGAGGTCGCGGACCTCGTCGCGCGCTCGTTCCGAAACGAGCCGCACCCCGCGGTGTTCGAGGCGTCGGTGGAGGTCCTCGCCCGCGCGTCCCACCCCGACGCGCCCGCCGCTTTCGCCAAGCTCTGCGAAAACGGCAAGAAAGACCCGCGCGCGCTCGATCGCGCCATCGAGTTAGCGCTCGCGGCCCCGTCGCCAGGGTTCGCGGACGCTCTCGATCGCGCCCTCGCGAGCGCGTCGGAGTCCCAGCGCGCTGCCTTGATCGCCGCGCTCGGAAAAGCGTCCGGGCCGCGCGCCGTCGCGGCGCTCGAGCGGCGGTTGAACCTCGAGGCCACGAGCTTCGCCGCCGCCTACGCGCTCGCGCTCGACGGGTCGGACGCCGCGGCGGACGTTCTCGAGCGAGCGCTCTCCGGAATAGCCGTGCTCCGGCGGACTGCTCTGCGCGCCGCTGCGGTCCGCGCGGTGGCGCTCGACGAGACGCTGAGCGGCGCGCCCGCGGTCGCCGAACGGCTCTTGAGCTCCCGCTCTCCCGAGGAGCGCGCCGCGGCCGCCTTCGCCCTCGCTGCGTTCGACGACGAGCGCGCCGGGCAGCTCGTGGGGTCGAGCGACTCGGTGGTGGCGCGCGCGGCGACGCGCATGATGTTCGCCTCCGGAGCCAGTGAGCGGGCCGCCGTCCGGCTCGCCACCGAGAGCGATCCCCTCACCCGCTCGGCGCTTGCGCTCTCGCTCGCCGACGACGCCGCCGCGAGGCGGGTTCCGAACCAGGTGCTGGAAGAGCTCCTCGAGAGCTCCGACGCCGCCGCGCCGCTCGCGGCCCGCGCGCTCTCGGCTCGCGACAGTGAGCGCTTCCGGACACGCGTCGAGCGCTTGCTCGCGAGCCCAGACGCGAAGCTCCGCGCCCACGCGGCGAGCGGGCTTGCGCAGAGTGAACAGCCGAGCGCCGTCGGCTTGCTCGAGCGGCTCTACCTCGATGAGGAGGATCCGGAGGTGCGGAGGGCGGCCGTGCGCGCGCTCGGCTTGCGCAGCGAGCCGGGCAGGCGGCGAGTCCTCGATCTCGCCGCGGCGCTCGAGCCCGACGAAGAGGCGCGCACCCTCGCGCGCCGCGCTCTGGCGGGTAAGCCTTCACCCGCGCTCCAACCGGCGAGGGCCACCGCGTGGCTCGCGGTGGAGAGCCCCTCCGTGAGCGACGCCGCGGTGGTCGGCGTACCAGGCGGCCTCTCGCTCCCGGCGGCGATCGATCCCGACGGTTTTGCCGCGCTTTCGGGCCTGCCCGCCGGGCCTTTCGAGCTCGACCTTGCAAAAGCTTCGCGAGCGGACCAAGGCTCGCAGAAGAAGCCATGAAGAGCCCGGAAGCCGAAGCCCCCTTCGAGCAATCGCTCAAGCGCCTGGGCGAGATCGTGGAGAAGCTCGAGGGCGGCGACCTCGGCCTGGAAGATTCGCTCGCGCTCTTCGAAGAAGGGGTGCGGCTGGCGCGCCTCGCGCAACAACGGCTCGACGCCGCGGAGCGCCGCGTCGAGGAACTCCTCTCCATCGACGCCGCGGGCAACCCGGTGGTCCGCGAGCTCGAGACGGAATAGCGATGGAGCCCTGGGTCGCAGAGAGCGCAGCGGCGCTCATCGTCGGAAACGAGCTCCTGAGCGGCAAGGTCCACGAGGCGAACTTGATCGAGCTCGCTCGGACGCTGCGCGCGCTCGGCGTCGAGCTCCGGCGCGTGGTGATGCTGCCCGACGACGTGGAGGTCGTGGCGCGCGAAATTCGCCTGCTCAGCCAGGATCACGACGTCGTGTTCACGAGCGGCGGCGTGGGCCCGACGCACGACGATCGAACCGTCGAGGCGATCGCGCTCGCTTTCGGCGTCAGAGTCGTCGCCGATCCGCGCCTCTCCGCGATCATCCAGCACGCGTGGGGCGAGGCCTGCACCGAGGCTCACCTCTTGATGGCCCGCGTCCCGGAAGGCGCCACCCTCGCCGAGTCCGCGGAGGCCGAATGGCCGACCCCCGTGATGAAGAACGTCTTCATTCTGCCGGGTGTCCCGGAGGCGTTCCGCAGCAAGCTCACTACGGTCCGCCGCTGGGTGAAGGGGCCGAGACCTTTCGTCTCCAAGGCGGCCTTCACTCGCCTCGACGAATCGGAGCTCAAGGCCCTGCTCGACGCGGTGGTCGGCGCACATCCGGCCGTCGAGATCGGCTCGTACCCGCGCTGGTTCGAGCCGCCCTACAAGACGAAGATCACCTTCGACGGCAAGGATGAAGCGCTGGTCGAGTCCGCGCTGCGTGACTTCGCGGCGCGCTTGCCGCCGGACTCCCTGGTCCGTTTCGAGTAGCGGCGGCCACTCGGAGCGAGAGCGGCGGCCACCCGCCGCCTCGACCCGATTCACGCGCGATTCGCGCGGGCACGGCTCGTGCTGAGCGTCGCCCCGATGCCCGATCTTCGCGAGCGATTGCTGCACACCGGTATCGATCAACTCTCGGACGCGGAACTCCTCGCGTTGCTCCTCGGAACCGGCGCTCGAGGGCGGCCCGTGACGGACGTCGCGCGCCGGCTGCTCGAGGAGAACCTCGGGCTCGAGGGGCTCTCGCGCTTGAGCACGCACGGCCTCGCGTCGCAGCACGGGCTCGGGCCCGCCAAGGCTGCCCGCGTCGTGGCGGCGCTCGAGCTCGGTCGCCGGACGCTCTTCACCGTGAGCCAGGCGCGGCGCGTCGACCTCGGCTCCTTCGAGCAAGTCGCGCGCTGGGCCGGCCCGAGGCTCGCGAACCTAGAGCACGAGGAGGTGTGGCTGCTCGCGCTCGACGGGCGGAACGGGCTCAAGTCCGCGCGACGGATCGCTCAGGGCGGCATGCACGCGTGCGCGCTGACGACGCGTGACGTGCTCGCGCCCGCGCTGCGCGACTCCGCGAGCGCGATCGTGCTCGTGCACAATCACCCGAGCGGCGATCCGCAGCCGAGCCCCGAAGACGTGAACATGACGCGCGCCGTCGCGAGCGCGTGCGAGGTGGTCGGCGTGCCGCTTTTGGATCACGTGATCGTCGCGCGAGGCGGCGCCTCGTCGTTGCTCGACTGCGGCGCGCCTCCCCGCTCGGGGTGAGGGTGGAGGCGGCCTCGCACCCCGCCGGCTGGTCACTTTCCATGGAATATGCGCTGATTCCCGGGCATTGACGCCTCCTTCCCGGCGCTACCAAACCTGGCTATTCTGGGGTGCTGAATGAGCACTCCCGAGATTCAGTTTGGCGCGCTCACGGACGTCGGCCGGCAGCGCGAGCACAACGAAGACAACTACCTGATCGACAAGAAGCTCGGGTTGTTCGTGGTGTGCGACGGCATGGGAGGCCACGCCGCCGGCGAGGTGGCGAGCGCGCTCGCGGTCCGGACGCTGCACGAGGAGATCAAGCGCGAGGCCGACATGATCGCCGACTACGGCGCCAAGAAGGTCGGCGCCGCCAAGGTCAGCAAGCGCGACATCACGAACATGCTCGAGTTCGCCGTGAACCGAGCGTCGAGCCGCATCCACGCGGAGGCGGCCAAGGACGCGAAGAAGCGCGGCATGGGCACGACCCTCGTCGCGCTGCTCGTCGTCGGGACCGAAGCCTTCGTGATCTACGTCGGTGACAGCCGCATGTACCTCCTGCGCGACGGCGTGCTCGAGCAGCTGACCGAAGATCACACGGTGCGGAACGAGCTCCTGAAGCGCAAGAAGATGACCCGCGAGCAGGTGGAGCAGCTCGCGCAGAAGAACGCGATCACGCGAGCCGTCGGCGTCTACGAGCACGTGGAGCCGGACACGATGGTGCTCGACCTGATCGCGGGCGACCGCTTCCTCCTCTGCTCGGACGGCCTCTGCGGCTACTTCGACGACGACATCGAGCCGCTCGGTCGCTACCTCGCCACTCCCGACGACGATCAGGCCGTGCGCAAGCTGATCGACGCCGCCAACGAGCTGGGCGGCAAGGACAACATCACGGCGGTCATCGTGACGGTCGGCGATCTCACCGCGCGCGACGTGAACCGCGCCGAACAGCTGCAGCTCAAGCGCGAGATGCTCGCGCGCATGCCGCTCTTCCGCCCGCTGAACGATCGCGAGATCCTGCGCGTCCTCGAGGTCACGGACGTCGCGAGCTATCAGAACGGCGAGCGCGTGATCACCGAGGGTGAGAAGGGCGAGGAGCTCTTCATCGTGCTCCGCGGCAACGTGAAGGTGATGCGCGGAGACGTCGAGCTCACCACGCTGCACCCCGGCGACCACGTGGGAGAGATGGCCCTGGTTCGTAGTCAGCCGCGCTCGGCCACGGTCGTGAGCGACGGGCTGAGCGAGCTGATGGTGATCCGTCGCACCGATTTTTACGACATCCTCCGGAAGGAGCATCAGCTCGCGGTCAAGCTCCTCTGGCAGTTCTTGGGCGTGCTGGCGGACCGCCTCGCCGACACGAGCCGAGAGCTCGGGGCCGCTCGAGAAGAGCTCGCGGCCGAAGATCTGACCCACGCCATCTTCGAAGAGGACGAAGAAGCCGATCGCAAGACGCTCGTCCTGCCTCCGCCCCCGGACGGCGCGGAATAGCGGCGTGCGTTCGCTCGCCGTCACGCTCCTCACCCTCTTCACCGCGCTCGCCTGTCACTCCGGTGAGCGCTCCTCGGGTGGCGCACCGAGCGCGAGCGCGCGCGCGGCGGTCCGCCCTCCCCCCTCGCCGCCTGCCTCGGCTCCACGCCCGCCGAAGCCCCCCAAGGGTTGCCGCGTGCTCACCGTGACCGGGGGCGCCGCTCGCGAGAGCGGCTCGCCGCTACTCGCGAACCAGACCTTGGACGGCGGCGTGTGGCTCGAGCTCGCTGCGGGGGCGAAGCTCAGCCTGCGTCACGTCGCTTCGACGCGAGAGTGGACGCTGCTCGGACCGGCGAAGGTGCGTCCCTGCCTCGACGGCGAAGAGCAGATCGCGCTCGCGAGCGGGCGCATCAAGTCGACGGTCGGAGGCGGCGCGCGCCCGGGCGCCGAAGTCTTCGTCTTCACTCCGTTCGGCACGGTCCGCTACGGCGACGCGACGCTGACCGCCACCGTGGAAGACGCTCGGCTCGACATCGGTCTCGAAGCGGGGGACGGGTGGCTCGAGCCCGTCGGAAGAAGCTCCTCCGCGAGACCCGACACTCGGAAGCTCGCCCGTTCGGAGGCGATCTCGCTCAAGCCGAATCGAGCACTGTTGGAGCAAAGGTGCGCGGAGGACGCACAGGCCGCCGCAGAGGTCGCCAAAGCCATGGTTTCGGCACCGAACGGCAAAGTCGATCTCTCGAAGAAAGCGGTCTCACACCTCAAGGCGAGGCGCCGAGCGCGACTCTCGTGCGGCGAAGCTCTGGCCTACGCCGGTCGCCTCGAGGGTGAAGAGCGCGGCCGGCTGCTCGACCGGCTCTCGGAGCTGGAGCAGATCTGGCGCGCCTTCCCGAAGCCGTCGGGCCCCGAACTTCCCTGATGTTCCGTTGACAGTCTCGTCCCGGGGCCGCTAGCGTCCGCTACGACGGGCGCTGCTGATGGTTTTCCGACTCCAGGCTCTGAATCGCCGGTACCTGCACGGACGGAGTTTGCTCATTTGCTGTGCTCTCGCAGCCGCGCTCGGTCCCGGCCGGGCGAACGCTGACGAGCCCCGGCTCGTCACGGAGCCGATGGTGATGCGCGAGCCGAGCGAGATCGTCCAGGTGGCGGACGCGTTCGACGAAAACAACCCCTTCGATCTGCATCTCTCGCTCGGTTACCAGAGCACCTGGACCAACTCGCGCATCTACCGCGAAAACGCGATTCGCCAGCCTGGGCTCACGACGGGCGGCTACACGACATCGAACCTCAACGTCGCGAAGTACGAGCAACGCGTCACGCGCCTGAACACCCGGGCAGACATCGGGATCTACAAGGATATCGCGCTCATCATCCGGATGCCGGTCATCCTCTCGGACAACCGCGAGCTCAAGGGCGTCGACGGCAGCGGCAGCGCCGACCAACAAACCATCGCGCTCCGCGGCGCTCCCGGCGAGCAGCTCTTCTCGTTGCCGTTCGAGTCCCCCACGCGGAGCGGCATCGAGTACCTCGCCGTCGGGCTCGACTTCGGCC